>CAZZLR010000095.1:0-4934 GCA_964655045.1 uncultured bacterium
GTAATAATATTTTCAAATTGCTTGTCGGAAATCATCAAAAATTGAACGCGCCCCCTTGGGGGAATGATTGGAATGAGCATTTTTTTGTAGGGTTCCCCCGCTTCTTTACAGGGGAGAAACCTTGCATACACCGAATACTGAGCCATAGAGAACCCTAGACTCAAAAGAGTCGTACGAAATCGCGTCGCAGCTTTTTTCTCGGAATCTGTGACGGTGGGAAGGTCGAACATGACAATCATCCACATCAGTCGGTAGCCGTTAAGCATGTTCCCTCAAAATACAAAGGCATGGATTGGAGGGGGATTTTTAGCAAAACTCGATTTTCTTCAAAAGAGATTGCTAGAGATGTCGCAAGGCGTTGGATACAGACGCTTAAGGGACTTCTCCCTTCATCTGTCTTCATATCCATTCGTAGTGTGGATACAATTATTTTTTTTATTTCTGGGGTCATTTCCTCGTCGCCTTTGAAGGAGCCGAGAATAACGCTATCCAGGACGGGTCGAAATGGTTCCATAAGGTCATCTACCAGACAAAACGGGTTAAATCGATTATGATGAAACATCCCGATGGCCGGGTGCAGCCCTGCGGCAGCAATCGCCCGCGCCATGGAAGAGCGCAGTATTGCGTATCCATAATTTAAAAATCGATTGACAGGGTAGCCTTCGATATTATCTCTGGAAAAAAAATCTCCGAATAGCGATTGCCAGTATGTTTTCGCAGCAGTAGCCTCCATGTTGTTGCGATCCCCAGAAAGCACTTTGCGTGCCATTTTTTGCAGAAGAGCGGAAGGGGTGGCCAAGCCTTGCCTCGATAGTACTTCTGCTTGTGCTTGAATCTTCCATTGGATTAATCTTTTCCAAAGATTCTTTCGCAAAGGCTGAGGGGATTCCAACTGCATGCGAATGCGCCTTGCCGTGAGATGATTGGCATCCAAAGGCCAAACAATCGCTTGAGGTAAGTATTTTTCTCCGGCAATGACAACAGGAATGCCCCTTTGTGCAAGTTCTGCAAGAGCCGGGGTTGTAATGGTTGCCCCTCGAGCCCCGCAGATAAGAGATTGGACGTCGTCTAAAGGGATTTTCCCAATCTCAGCGCCTTTAAAAGACAAGATGAGAAAACCCTTATAGACCGAGACGAAGCGCCCTTCCTGTTCAATTTCTACGATATGATCCCTCATGGGATGAGTTTACCTCCCCGTCTGACCTTTCCCAAGATGTCAACGTGAACGGGTTGTACGGCATCTTTTTTAAATTGTTTGGCCGAACGTCTTTTTCCTTTGGCGAGAGGAGATAATTCAATCCGCTTGCCCGCGGCGAAAAAGGTAGTTACGGTAAAGACGGCTCCTGGGCGATTTCCTAAAATGACGGGATCGCCTTTTCTCAGCCGCATTTTTTTACGCCAGGGTCCCTGTCCCGGCTCGGCATTACAAGGCTGTTTGCACTCTTTCTCATGACCTTTCTTTATCAGATTTTGTCCTTCTTTTATCCATTCCCAACCTTTCTCTGCCAATCTCTGATCTTTCTTTATCAGTTCTTTGCCTCTCTTTACAAGATCTTGACCTGTCTTGATTTGAAAGGCATTGAACCTAGATATGTATTCGAACAGCCATTCTCCTGAACTGAGGCTTTCCCACACATCGACATAAGCCCATTCTTTGGATTGGTAAGCTTTACTTTCTAAAAAGGCTCCCCGTTTTGAAATCTCTTGTTTCTTTCGGAATTCAATAAAGTGGGGGAGGGGCCCGTTTTTTGTTTGTAATTTCCCCTTATTGTCAGTCCAGCGATATTGCACCTGGCCGTTCTCCAAGGCGTAAATTCCCGCGGCGGTCGCATCCAATAACTGTCCCTGTATGGCGTGATTGCGTCTATTGGAAATTACGACCTTGTCATAATATTTGCGAAAAGAGGTCAATAACACGTCTTCTTGAGCTACCACAGGTGCGTCAAATTTGCCCGTTTGTGGATCTAAATACCGCAGTCGCCTGACGGTACCAGGATCGATGAGGGCAGCAATAAAGGCGTCTTGCGCATGATGCCTTTGATCATTGTCTCGATCCTTTTTCAAGCGAAAATGCTCTCGTATGTTTTTTGTCATCTTCCCCCGAATCGACCAGACTTTGCAGCCCAGTGTCGCTAAGTAAGCCCGTGCATGTTTTGCGATCATAGAGGTGTCCGACAAATCGCGCGTCTGCCATCCCCCTGTTTTCTCGGCATATCGCTCTAGAGCATTCGCTTCGAATCTCCACCTGTTATGACGCGGAACTCTTTGGAGAATTTGATCATAGTCAGCGCATGCGCCGAAGGCTTCAAAAGGAGTTCTTCTCTTCTTGATGGCATTGCATTTTTTGCAACAGAGAGTTTTATTGCTTAAGGCATCGGACTTCGTTAGCTCGTAAGGCAAAATATGGTCGATTTCGATTTCCGCACTTGAAATCACATCGACTCCAAGTCCCCTCCCGCAATAAGGACAAGCGCAACATAGTTTATTTTCCTTTTCCAATTGATAGAATAGCTTATGCTTTTCATTCAGGTAGCAACTATAGCGTTGGCCTGTGGCCTTCATCCGTTCTTGGATTTCGTCATTTTCTTTTTCGCCTTTACTTCTTTCTTTAGCTTTTGAATCCCATTCGCTTCGGACAAGCTCAATGACAACCTCTTCAAAAGTTCCATAACGGGCAATGATCGCATTGACCACCTTTTGCAATTGGTTGAATGCAGTATGCAAAACACCATTTGGGCTTCTATTGTACTTTTTTTCAAGGGAGTTGACTGCATGAGGGCACTTCTCGGGGTGGCAATCGCAAGGAGGCACCAAATGAACATTCGGTGTATCTGCTAATACTTTGGCGTAATACTCCAAAGTGGCTGTTTTTTCTTGCGTTTCTTCGATGATCGTTTTTTCTTTTCGTAGCGCGTGAATGATTGTACCGACGCACCCGTTGCCCTGCCAAAAGCGTTTCATGATTTCGTCTACTGCTTTTCGAGAGAACTTCAAAAAGCCTGTAGGCAGAGAAGTGTGGATGATCTTTTCGATTTCTTCAGGAGACAACCCCTCTTTTTTCAAGAGCTCGCACGCTTGGTTGTCATCAGTTGTCTCACACAGAATGGAAAATACCTTTTCCTTTTGTTCCTCCGAAAACTTTTTTATCCCCATTACGTTCTCATACAGTCCGGGGACACACCCTTTACTCTCTTTTTTGTGAGGGGACAAGTCCATTGTATGTGTTTTATGCAGTTTTAAATATTTGAGAATGGAAGTATATTTCGTCTCTTTTTTCTGAGCGCAAAGCTTGACAGCTTCACGAACCTCGTTAAGTGTCAAAAATCTAGAAGATTTTTGCGGATCTTCTTTCTCAAGGATTTTTAGATGGCTCAACTCTTGAAGCATGGTAAATCGCAAACCGCTCAAAGAGGCTTTCTCGAGACGCGATTCTTCGGAATAAATAGAACATTTTCCTATAATGGGATCTTTTAAATCCCGTTGGAAGAATAAAATTTCCTTAATGCGGTCCCAGCGAAGTTGAGGAAAATACGATTCCTGCTTTTCTTTGATTTTCATAAATTCTTGTATGATGTGTGCCCGTTGGGCAGCGGGAGCTTGTCTTTCCAAATTTTGATCCGTTGCTCTCTGTCTGAGTAAGGGAGAATGCTTTTCTCCCAAACTTGAGAGTGAGAGTTTATAAAGAAATTCTCCGTAAGTCCTAGCGTCAGCTTTTTTTATGCTCTCAGCTGTGGCAAAATGTGTAGACATAGCGCCTTCTTGAGCGTTATCTGCGTATTTGCGGTTGGAACGAAATCCGCGCCGTTTTGCCAGCTGAAATAAGACAGCTCGCAGTTCGGTTCCTTTGAGGGGTGCATCCAAAGCCTTGGAACGCAAAGAGTACAGGTTGGAAAATTTTCCGCGTTCTTCTTTCGGTGTTGAAGGTAGAGATGTGAGCTGTTGTTCAAGTAGTTGAAGACGTAGTTTCTTTCGTCTCCTCTGTAAGTGTCCCGCCCTTACCATTCTTCTGTCAGCTCTGTTTCCTTGATAAAATAACCGAACTCCGAGATCTATGATTTCGTATGTACCATTCTCTTCATCGCAATCCAACAAGCACCATCCGATGGACTTTGTTCCTAAGTCAAGACCTAACCTTCTTTTTTTCATTATTTTTTTATCCCTTTTTGATATGAAGAACGATCATATTATAATTGAGCATTTACTTGAATATGAAAATTTCAGTGATAAGAAGCGTAATGATGGATATATCAAAATCACATAAAAAGTTGGTGTTTAGTAGCGGTAAGCAGGCAAGGGTAGAAAAGTTAGATGCTCCTTTTCCTAAGAGGGTTGAGTGTAAACTTTTCTCCATAAGTTTACAATTTAGTACCCCGACTTAAAAGTTTTCAAAAAATTACTGCCTAGTGTTTCATAGTTGCCTTTCAACGGAGATATTACGAGGAAGGTTTGGATGCGGCGTTAAAGAAGGGGCCATGGTCTGGCAGACCTGAGAAGTTGATAGAAAAAGCCAAGGCTCATCTCATTGCGTTGGCTTGCAGCGATCCTCCTGAAGGCCGAGCCTGTTGGACGATGCAGTTGCTGACGGATCGTTGTATCAGTCTGGAATTGGTTGATTCCATTACAAAAGATACGGTGTCTTTGTTCAATGAGTTCGTATTTCTCAATACGAGCGTACATTGTAAATCATCCAGCCGCGAGAGCTTTCGCGTTGGCCTAAACGCCAACTTTTCAAGTTGTTTGGGTATACCATAGCTTCTTGCTATCCCTCTGATATTGTCTTTGCTGAAGGCGATAAAAGCATTTTCCGAAACGATTCTATGTGAAATCTTGAGGTTATTGTCCTTTCGGGTGTTCTTTATGCGCTCGTACAACCGTGCTGTCAGTTTTCTGCGCTTTCCTCGCTGCGCTTGCGCTAACCTTTCTTGTCTCTTTTG
>CAZZLR010000096.1:0-4926 GCA_964655045.1 uncultured bacterium
CGCTTCCATTGAAATTACTTTTTCTAAAATCAGCCAAGAAGGAGAGGAAGACTGAAAGGGGATTTGGCGCACGGTTTCTTCCAAATATTTCGTCCACACCTCGCAGGGCGCTGTCTGCAAGACGCAATCGGAGGTACGTAAAATTTCCAAAGCACCCCTGTCGATGACGGACACAGAGAGTTCCGTTTCATAGGCAATGCAGTGCGTTTTGCAATGCTTGGGAAAATCTAAGGGACGGCCGAGCTGCTTGGGAACAAGGACGATCCAGCAGATCTGCACTTCGGGAAATTGATGGATGAGGGTCTCGATCAATGCAAGCCCCGCCCGCTCCTCTCCTTGATCTTCCGCGCTAATCCAAGAGAATACAGAAATTTTCGCATCACAATACAGCGTGGGCGCTGAGTACAGACCAAATAATTGTTTCTCCGCAACGCGGCGCTTCAAGGTTGGTAAATGGGCATAATGTTTTTGCACGATCGAGCGCGCAGGATGATTTTTGAGAAAAAGTCGGGGCAGCCCCCGGTACATGCGCACATGGGACACGTCTAAAAACGCTTCCATCAATTTTTTTTCCAGGTGCACCGCGCCCCGGTCTCCAAAAAAACCATGATAGCGTTCCACCACCTCTAAGGGATCAGGCGCCGTATCGATAGCGTGCTGAAATTCTTTCAAAATCGGATCTTCGGCGTCAAGAGACGCGCCGCAAGAGGCTTGCTCCAGGGCGTTTTTCTTCAAAAGAACAAATAGTTCCCCATAAAAAGGACTCAAGTTTTGCGACATTACTCTAGGGGAATAATCGATCCCCTAAATGGATGTCAATATTTTTTTTAAATACCCACCCAATCCAACAAAGAAAGATATACCCAAACAACCTGAAAAGTTGGCGTTTATACCAAAAGAAACAAATAATGTCCTAACGCCAACTTTTCAAGTTGTTTGGGCATACTCTGAAAAACGGTAGGAGTCCCAGAGCAATTGGAATTGGGGGCAGCTTTCCAAAAGCTCTAAAAGGGTTCCTTCCGCGAGTTTGCGTCCTTGATCGAGGAAAATGATTTTATCCGCATGTTCGATTGTAGAAAGGCGGTGCGCAATGAGAATTTGGGTAACCTGCCCTTGAAGAGCGCGAATGGCTTGCTTGATCTGCCTTTCTGAAATCGCATCGAGGGAGGAGGTCGCCTCGTCCATAATTAAAATAGGCGCTTTTTTCACAAGAGCGCGCGCGATCGCAATCCGTTGCTGTTGTCCCCCCGAAAGGGTTTTTCCCATTTCAGCAAGTACGGTATCATATTGTTTGGGCAGCTGCGCGATAAATTCGTGGGCGCAGGCTTGGCGGGACGCCTCTTCGATCTCTTCGCGCGTAAAATTCCTTCCAAAGGAAATGTTTTCCCCAACCGTATCGAAAAATAAAAAAGGTTTTTGCGGAACAAAAGCGATTTGATCGCGCAGAGATTTCTGCGTGATGGCGGTAATCGGAATTCCGTCGATCCGGATTTCCCCCTGCTGAATATCATAGAGGCGGGGCAAAAGCTGCACAAGGGTCGATTTTCCTGCTCCCGTAGCCCCTACAAGGGCGATCGTCTCTCCCTTTTTAATCGAAAAACTAAAATCTTTTAAAATCCAATCGCCTTGATATTTGAACCAAACATGGTCGAATTCAATCGATTGTTTAAAATCATTCAATTGAAGAGCCCCCTCTTTATCTTGAATCTGGGGTTTTAAGTGCAGCACTTCAAACATCCTTTCCGCTGCAACCACTCCTTTTTGTACATTGGCGTTTTCTTCTGCGAATTTTTTCACGGGCTCATAAAACATGTGCAGCAATCCGCAAAACATGATGAGCTGGCCTACCGTCATGCGCAAGGTATAAAGGCCGAATAGGACGACGGCCGCAAGACAGCCTGTGGCAATCATGTGCAGCAAAGGGCGAGTCAAGAGCCCGTATTTTGCGCTGCGGCTTTCCAATAGAGCCATCTGATCGTTTTGCTCTTTATACTTGCGCAAAGAAAATGCTTCCATCGCAAACATTTTCACAGTCTGAATCCCCGCTAGAAAATCGAGAAGCACGGAAGAAAACGTTTCTTGATTTTTCTGAAGCTGCCGCGTAATGCGCTTGACTTTCTTCGTCAAAATAATCACCGGAAACACAATGAGGGGCATTCCTAAGAAAATAATCATGGAAAGCTGCCAAGAGATCGTAAAACATAAGATCAGCGTCGAGATGAGAGTGAAGGGAGTTTGTAGATAATTGGTGAGGCAGGAGTTTAAAGAAGAGGCAATCTGCCCCGCGTCCCCCACTGCCCTAGAAGAAAGAGATCCTAGATTCTGTTCCTGGTAAAAACTCAGGGGAAGCGACTGAATGTGTTCAAAATATTGCTGTCTCAAATCCCTCGTAATGCGAATCGAAAGCAGCTGCGTAACGTAACGGGAAGAAAAAAGGGCGAAAGCTTTGAAAAGGGCGACGGCGACCAGAATGCCGATCAGCAGCGAAAAGTCGCGCTCTAAGTCAAAACGAGCCGAGACCTCGTGCAGCACCCATCCCAACGGGTTGGAGTCTTTTCTTCGCGCAATATGCAAAGAAGCATCCTTTTTCGTGATGACGCCGTCGCCGTTGGCGTCGATGGAAGCCCACCGTTTCTGCACCTCTTGCAGAGAGATTTTTTCTTTGACCTTCCTACCGTCAGGACTGAAAAGAGTAAAAAAATCAGCCCCGGAATTCGTCATTAAACCGATCGAGGCCATCTCGCATTGATTGGCGATTGTCAGACACAAAAGAGAGGCAAACGTCAAAATCGCTAAAGTAAAATGACGGCTATTGCGGAGCGCCGCCTGTAGGAGCAACTTCATGTTTTCCAATCTTACGGAATTTCTGATAGCGATTTTCTAAGAGAAGATCGGACGGAGTCTCTTTTAAAAGATCCCACTGTTCTTTGACGAATGATTTCAGAGCCGAATACATAGCCTGCGGATTGAGGTGGGCGCCGCCCAGCGGTTCAGGAATCATCCGATCCACAATCCCCAGTTCCAAAAGAGACTCGACTTGCATCTTCAACGCTTCCGCGGCTTCCCCCGACTTTTTCGCGTCTTTCCATAAAATCGAAGCGCATCCCTCCGGAGAAATCACAGAGTAATACGAGTGTTCCAGCATGCCAATGACGTCGGCGACGCCGATGCCGAGCGCGCCTCCGGAACAACCTTCTCCAATCACCACGGAAAGTATCGGCGTAGGCAAGCGAGCCATTTCAATCAGATTTTGTGCGATCGCCCATCCCTGTCCCCGCTCCTCGGCGCTTAACCCCGGATAGGCTCCCGGAGTGTCGATCAAAGTCAAAATAGGAAGATGGAATTTCGCGGCAAGACGCATGCAGCGCATCGCTTTACGATATCCCTCTGGATGCATCATTCCAAAATTACGCAGAAGGCGGCTTTCTGTATCTTTTCCCTTTTCTTGGCCAATAACGAGGAACTTCTGCCCCTCGATCCTCGCCATAGCGCAAATGACCGCGCGATCATCCTGAAAAGAGCGGTCGCCGAAAATTTCCACATACTCTTCGCAAATGTTTTCGATGCAATCCAAGGCGTGAGGCCTCTGGGGATGGCGGCAAATCGCTACCCGATCCAATGCCGTCAGACGAGAATAATGGCTTTTTTTCATCCGTTCCAGTTTCTGTTCCATCCGCTCCAACTCAGCGCGCGACCAGAGGGGATTGTTTCGATTCTGCTCCCTTAACTTCTGTAGCGTCTGCTCCATTTCAAAAATAGGCTTCTCGTGAGGCAAGATGGTCACGTTTTTTCTACTCCCGGCAAAACGGCTTCGTGAAAGTCTTTCACAATCTCAATGATCGTCGGTTTTGTGATAATAATAGAGAAAATTTCTTCAATATCTTCCGATAGAAGACGAATGCATCCATCGCTTTCGTACTTGCCGACTTTCGAACGATCCTCGCCCGATTCATTCCAGGGCATTCCATGCAGCCCAAGACCCCGAGCCGACTCGGAACACCCTTCCAATTCCCGGTCGAAAGGAATCCAACGGGTTCCAAAAATGCGCACCATCTCCACCTGGCGATCGTGGAAAAAGCCCATCGTTCCCGGCTTGTAGATCGCGATTTTCTCCCCAAGAGAATATTTCCCAACGGGAGTTAAGCACCCCGAATCCCTCTTGGCGTCGAGCCTGCCGACGCCAATCGAATAGGTTTTGAGAAGAACCCTTTCATTTTGGTCTAAATAATAAAACCAAAGACGGCAGCGGGATAGGTCTGCGAGTAAATAAAATTGTATATTTTTATCTTTCTTGAATACGTTGAATCGATCGCCTGGAGAAACTTTTTGTGTAAAGTAATCATTTTTCTTATTCAGGCTCCGCGCAATGAAATGGCGGGAAGTCGCATAATGAGAGGCGTAATCGGCAATCCATGCGGGACGCCCCTGGATCCAAGGCACTCGGCTCGTATAAGAAACAGTTTCCACAATAGGCAGCCGCGAGGAGTCGGTGGAAAATAGAGCAGCAATGCGGTCTGCCTCGGGAAGGCCGATTGACTCAGACACAACTCTCTCTTTAGGAGCATGTTCCGAAACGACCTCAGGGGGCGCAGGTTCATTTTTCATTGCGGGAATCGCCACCTCCTGCACCAAAGTTCCTTCCGCCGTGGTCATGGGTTCCAGTCCTCGAACCGGTCGCTTTGCATATCCAGCCAGACCCACTGCCGTAAATACAACCGCAGATCCTATAACAAAATATTTAGCGACAGACACGATCCTCCTCAAATCTTACATTATACCCAAACAACTTGAAAAGTTGTTTAGGTATATTTCTCGTCTTCCCCCCATTATCCCTTATAAGGAACTATTTTGCAAGTTGAACCCAGGGCTGACCAGGTGACCGAGCATTAAAACGAATTTTTGAATATATTGAAATTTATGGCAGAC
>CAZZLR010000097.1:0-4917 GCA_964655045.1 uncultured bacterium
ATTATCGGTACTTGCATTGACCTTAATATGGAAGTGAATAAAATTCATAAGGATAGAACAAGAGTGTTCTAGTTTTTGCGTATCAAGGGTCACCGTGATATCAATGATTTGATCTGCGATTTTCTCAATGCGCGAGAGTTTTTCCCAGACATAGCTGCGGATCGCTTCCGTCACCTGGAAATGCTTGCCGACAATATAAATTGTATATCCTTCATTCGTAAACTTGTTGTCGCTGCCCATCGTTGCCATGCTCCCTATTTCCTTGCCATCCGTGTCCCGCGCGGCGCAGCCGCCGGCTCTCTTTTTCAAAGATCCTTCGCCGCCCAACCCGCCCCTTGCGGGACCGCTTCCTTCAGGATACCGTTTTTCGAAGCACTTTGCAAGAGCGGATCGCTGCGTCAAAGAACAAAGAAAACTTCCTATTTCACGGAATCCCTAAATCTTATATTCTCGGTGAGAACCTTTTTTGAGAAGATCCATGTCTGATCCGCACCCCCCGTCCCTTTCACAGCTGTCGCGGCGCACCGGCATTGCCGTAGTCGGCTTGCAATGGGGCGACGAAGGGAAAGGGAAAATTGTCGATCTCCTTTCCGAACAAGCTCTTCACATCGTGCGCGCCCAAGGAGGAAATAACGCCGGACACACGATTGTTGCCCATGGAACGGAGTACCGATTTCATCTCATTCCCTCTGGAATCATCTACCCTCACACAAAATGTTATATTGGCGGAGGCGTCGTCGTCGATCCAAAATCGCTCCTGGAAGAGCTCGCGACCCTTGCGTCCCATGGAATCCGCTTCGAGGAACGGCTCTTTCTTTCTCCCTGCGCTCACGTGGTGTTTCCTTACCATCGCCTTCTCGATCAACTATTAGAAAAAGACAGAGGAGGAGCCTCTGTAGGAACCACAGGGAGGGGCATCGGCCCTTGCTATGCAGATAAGACGGAACGCCGGGGGATTCGGGTCGCCGATCTTTGCCATCCTTCTTCTTTTCTCCGGCAGATGGAGATGATTCTTCCTTTGAAAAACGAACAGCTCCGCCGATTCGGACATCCGGGGTTCGATTTGCCGGAACTTTATGACGAATACCTAGGGTATGCAGAGCGCCTTCATCCTTTCACGGCGCCTGTCGAAGACCTCCTCTATAGAGCCGGAAGACAAGGAGAAAGCATCCTCTTTGAGGGGGCGCAAGGATCTCTTCTCGATCTTACATTTGGCACCTACCCTTTTGTAACCTCTTCCTGCACTTTAGCCGGGGGCGTCTGCGCCGGCGCGGGAGTCGGCCCTTCCTGCATCGACCGCACTCTGGGAGTTGCAAAAGCCTATACGACACGGGTAGGGAACGGCCCTTTTCCCACGGAATTTTCAGAACAAGAACTGGCTCAATTTCCAGGACATACGACGGCAAGGGAAGTGGGGACCACGACGGGGCGCAAACGACGCATAGGCTGGCTCGATGCCTTTTTATTGCGCCGCACCCTTGCCTTGAACGGCGTGGATTCCTTGGCGATCACCAAGCTAGATATTCTCGACTCCCTCGAAACTATTAAGATTTGCACGGGCTATGAGAATTTTCATTCTTTCCCTGCGCAAATCGAGGAGTTAATGGGGGCCAAACCTCTTTATGAGACGCTGCCCGGTTGGAGGCGTTCCACGACGGGCGTCGGTTCTTATAAAGATTTACCGCCCCATGCGAAAAATTATATACGGCGCATTGAAGAGCTTTGCGAAGTTCCTGTCGGAATCGTCTCTATTGGCCCCGAGAGGGAAAAAACGCTTTGGATTGATCGGTTCTTCCCATGACTGTATTGCAGAAAAAACACGATGCGGCGGAAAGTTTTTTTTCCGAAGAACAACTGCTGAAGATTCGGGACTTTCCCATACCAAACCATATTGCGATCATCATGGATGGCAACAGGAGGTGGGCCAAGCAGAGGAGTCTCTCTTCCAAGCAAGGGCATTGGGAAGGAGCGGAAGCGCTGACGGAGATCACCCGGGCCGCTGCGTTACTGGGGGTAAAAACCTTGACCGCCTACTCTTTTTCCACGGAAAATTGGGGAAGGTCTCCCGAAGAAGTCGACGCATTGATGCACCTTTTTTCAACCTATCTGCATTTACAGAAAAACACGATGATCCGCGACGGGGTCTGCCTCCATACGATCGGAGATTTATCCCGATTTCCTCAAAACGTGCAAAATGCGTTCCGGACGACTCAGGAAGCAACGAGCCATTGCAAAAAAATCAATTTAGTTTTAGCCATGAATTACGGAGGGCGCGACGAAATTCGCAGAGCATTTGTGAAAATTCTCCAAGAAAATCAAAACTCTCCCCTCAGTCCCGATCAAATCTCGGAAGAATTCATTGCAACCTACTTAGATACAAGACGCTGGGGGGACCCTGAACTTGTCGTACGCACCGGAGGGGAGATGAGGTTGAGCAATTTTATGCTTTGGCAAATTTCTTATGCGGAAATCTATATGACAGAAAAACTGTGGCCGGATTTTGTTCCTCAAGATCTTTTCGAAGCTATTTTGTCCTTTCAAAAGAGGAATCGCAGACTCGGAGGAGGGATATGATCGCCGTCAGAGATTTAATTCGGAGAACCACTTTAGCTACGGCGCTGATTGCGGGATCGGCCGTTTTGCTGTTTTATGCCCATATGCTTTGGGCTCAGTGGCTCACGGCCGCTTGCGTTGCATCTCTCAGCGCAGTGGCGCTTTGGGAATATGGACAATTTGTCAAGGAGAAAGGGGGGCGGTTCATCGCGCCCGCTTTGATTGGAATCGGGGTCATTCAAACACTCTCCTTTTTCTTCGCCTCGTTGCAGTCCCCCGGGTCTTGGAATCTCCCCCTGCTTGTATTTTTTATAGGATTTTTGATCTTGATCGCCCTTCATTTTAAAGATAAAACAGGAGCGATCGTCAATTTAGCCGTCTCTTCATTCGGGCTGCTGTATATCGCGATACCCATGGGGCTTCTCTTAGGGGTTCTTTATGGATCGGCGCACGGACAAGATGGAAGATTTTGGGTTTGTTATCTTCTGATCGTCACCAAGATTTCCGACGTGGGGGCTTATTTTGCCGGAAATTTTTGGGGGAAAAGAAAACTAGCCCCGCGAATCAGTCCCGGGAAAACCGTAGAAGGCGCTATAGGGGGACTACTCTGTTCCGTGGCAGCCAGCTTAGCGTTTTATATGCTGGACGGCGCGGCAGGAGCTGTCCGCTTTCAACTAGGCGTCTGGGAAGCGATTGTCTTGGGAATGCTACTGGGAACCATTGGACAATTTGGAGATCTTGCCGAATCGCTTCTTAAGCGCGATGCCAATAAAAAAGATAGCAATACACTGCCCGGACTAGGTGGCATTCTAGATTTAATCGACTCACTTCTTTTTAATTCATTTATTATTTTCTTTTATACACAACTTTTATGATTATTGTAATAGACGGTCCCGCTGGGACAGGAAAATCGACGGTAGCCCGAACGTTAGCGCAAAGGCTTGGGTTTACGTTTTTCGACACGGGCGCCATGTACCGATCGGTTGCCTGGATGGCGATCCAAGCGGGAGAAGATCCCGGAAATCGGGAAGCGCTCATCCGCTTACTTCCCCACTTCACATATGAGGTAAAGACAGACTCCAACGGAGGCAAACGTTATTTTGCTTGCGGAACGGATGTTACGACGGCGATTCGGACACCCGGCATTTCGGAGGCGGCGTCGCGGGTTGCGGTGCACCCTGAAGTGCGCCGCGCCTTAGTTCAGATTCAAAGAGATTTTGGGAAAAAAGCGAGCGCTGTATTTGAAGGAAGAGATATGGGCACTGTGGTCTTTCCCGATGCGGATCTCAAAATTTTTCTCACGGCTACCGCATACGAGCGAGCCGTACGCCGTTATCGAGAGCTCCAGAGCAAATTCCCCGATATTGCAGACTCGCTTCAATTCGATCAAATCCTGCGAGAGATTGAATCGAGAGATAGCAACGATTCGATGCGTGCGGAGTCGCCTTTAAGACAGGCGCACGACGCCCGCTGCATCGACACATCCAAGCTCAGTGCCGAAGAAGTCGTCGAAGCTATTTTGCAGCTCGTCCCGAAAAAAAAATATCCTCCTATGAAATTTTCTTATTGGATGGTGTATTGGATCGCGCGCTTTTTCTTCAAACTCTGCTTTCGTTTAAAAGTGTATGGATTAGAAAATTTTCGTCCCGGATGCGGCATCATTGCCGCCAACCACGCGTCGAATTTCGATCCTCCTGTCCTTTCCGTCTCCTGTCCGGAAGAGGTGCATTTCCTAGCCAAAGAATCCTTATTCCGCATTCCTGTGCTCGGCGCCATGATTCGCTGCTTAAACTCTCATCCCGTTGCAAGGAGCGCCTCCGACGCATCCACCTTCCGCGAAGTACTCAAAATTCTCCAAAGCGGTGAAAAGGTCATTCTTTTTCCTGAAGGAAAAAGAACTCCGGATGGCGCAATACAACCCTTGGAAAGAGGGATTGCCTTCATCATGCAAAAATCCCAATGTCCTATTTTCCCCGCCTTCATCGAGGGGACATTTTCTCTATGGCCAATCCGTAAGAAATTTCCGAAACTTTTTGGAAAAATCAAAGTTTCCTTTGGCGCTCCGATCGAATGGAGCGATTTTGCCGCTCTGAACAAGAAAGAGGCGGAAAAATTGATTCTAGAAAGAGTGGAAACTTCGCTGAGGGAACTAGAAGAGAAGGTGAAAAACATGCGGCCAAGATGACTCGAACATCCACCGAGTTGCCCCGACTAGAACCTGAATCTAGCGCGTCTGCCAATTCCGCCATGGCCGCATCAAACAAGAGACTTTCATCTTAGCTGAAAGGATCATTTCCGTACACATGGTTACAGGGCTGACGCATTAAAATTTTGATTGTGCTAAAATATATGGCCATTTGGAGG
>CAZZLR010000098.1:0-4872 GCA_964655045.1 uncultured bacterium
GCGCATCTGCCCGCGAATCTTCTGCAGGCGCAACGGGATTATTTCGGCGCGCATACTTATGAACGGATTGATGCGCCTCGCGGTCAATTTTTTCATACGAATTGGACAGGGGCGGGAGGAAATGTTAGCTCTGGCTCTTATAACGTATAACACCAAAAGAAACAAATATGAGATTATTTGTTGCTTTTGGTATGAGAGCCGAAAAATTGAGTGGGATAGACTCTTGTTTGCCGATCAGCGGAATCACTCGGATTTGAGAACTTCCATGAAAGCGGATTGCGGAATATTGACCTTCCCAATCTCTTTCATTTTCTTTTTTCCTTCTTTTTGCTTTTCCCAAAGTTTGCGTTTGCGAGTAATGTCGCCGCCATAACATTTTGCTGTGACGTTCTTTGTGATCGCGCTAATCGTCTCTCGGGCAATGATTTTTCCGCCGATAGCAGCTTGAATGGGGACTTTAAATAGCTGTTGAGGAATGACTTCTTTGAGTTTTGCGCACACAGCGCGCCCTTTCGCTTCTGCCTTGGATCGATGCACTAGACATGAAAAGGGATCTACCGGCTCTTCATTGACCCTGATTTCGAGTTTTACGATATCGCTTCTTCCATAGTCCGCCGCTTCATAATCAAAAGAACCATAGCCTCGCGTGACCGACTTGAGTTTGTCGTTAAAATCTGTGATAATCTCATTCATCGGCAGACGATAGGTAAGCAGGAGTCCCGAGCCACTCATCGTCTCTGTCTTCAAACATTCCCCCCGTTTATCCATGCAAAGACTCATGATGGCTCCTAAATATTCGGAAGGGGTCATGATATGGACTGTAACCCAAGGCTCTTCAATGAAATCAATCAGAGAAGGATCGGGAGCATGGGAAGGGTTGTCGATCAGCTGCGTTTTTCCATTGATGAGAGTAAAGCGGTAGATCACGCTAGGCGCGGTGGTAATAATAGAAAGATCAAACTCTCTCGATAGTCTCTCAAACACAATCTCTAAATGCAAAAGGCCAAGAAAGCCACAGCGGAAGCCGAAACCGAGAGCCATGCTGCTTTCCTGCTCAATATGCAAGGCAGAATCATTGAGCTGCAATCGTGCTAGCGCATCGCGCAATGTCTCGAAGTCGGAGGTGTCTACCGGATAAATTCCTGCAAAAACTACTGGAGAAATAACTTTAAATCCGGGGAGGGGCGCCGGAGCAGGGAACTTGTGAAGAGTCACCGTGTCTCCAATCTTTACATCCGCCGTGTTTTTGATATTGGCGACAAAATAGCCCACCTCCCCCGGACGGAGGATTTCCACAGGAGTTTCTGCGGGAGAAAATTGTCCAACCTCATTGACCTCGAAAACCTTGTCGGCGGCCATGAAACGGATTAAAGATTTTTTTGCAATGGTTCCGCTGACGATGCGGACGTAAACGAGAACGCCGCGATAGGCGTCGTAATGGGAATCGAAAACGAGAGCGCGCAACAAATCATCTGTCGGAGTACGGGGAGGGGGGATATCTGTCAAAATCCTTTCTAGGACTGCGGGGATGCCGATACCCGTTTTCGCAGAGATGAGTAGAGCGTGGGAAGCGTCGATGCCGATGATGGATTCAATTTGCTCTTTGACCTTGTTTGGATCTGCGGCAGGGAGATCCACCTTGTTAATGACGGGGAGAATTTCGAGATTGCGTGATACGGCTAAATGAACATTGGCTAAAGTTTGCGCTTGCACCCCTTGCGCTGCGTCAACAACGAGAAGAGCCCCTTCGCAGGCGGATAAAGAACGGGAGACCTCATAGGAAAAATCCACGTGGCCGGGAGTGTCGATCAAATTGATCTGATAAGTAGTTCCGTCGTTCGCCTCATAAGACATGGTGACGGGACGCGCTTTGATCGTGATCCCCTTTTCCCTTTCCAGCTCCATGTTATCGAGATATTGCTCCTGCATTTTCCTTGCTTCGACTGTATGCGTCAGTTCTAGAAGACGATCCGCTAGGGTGGATTTTCCATGATCGATATGGGCAATAATGGAAAAATTACGAATTTTTTGGGGGTCGTATTGAAACATAGGAACTTATCTCGAAGAGATTTTTGTTTGATTTTGCATAGGGTAATTATACCAAAAGAAACAAATAATGTCATATTCCAGCTGCGTGAAAGCTGTCGATAAATCGACGATCGTAATATGGCATAGTATTAAGTCAATACAATGCCATATTACGATCGTCGATTTTCGACGCTTTGACGCGCTCAAATAGGACATTATTTGTTTCTTTTGGTATTATACCGGAAGAGGTGATTTCTTACCATAGCGGTTGCGGGAAGGCAAGACCTGGGTCTTCACCCATCCCATCCCTCGGATAGGGGATATTCGAGATGGGAAGGAGTTTTTCGGTGGTAAACGAGCAAGAAGGCAATTAGGGAGACAAAAATAAAAAAGGCTAAAAGGAGATGCACTTGGGAAAATGCCTGGATGTGCGCTTCCCGGAGCGCTTTCACTAAAAAAGCTCGTTCTGTAGTAGAGACGGCGGTTTGTGCAATTTGCATTGTGCCTTGGGCAATCGCAGTCAACTGATCGGCGGGCAAAGGGGGAAGGTGCGGTGTATGGATCAAACGGGCGTTTTGAATCGACCCAAAAAGGGCGCCGATGATGGCGATGCCGGCACTGGCGGATAAAGAACGGAATGTTGCGATAATGCCTGATCCAACGCCGACTTTTTTCGGGGGAATGGAAGAAATACCGGAAGAATAAGAAGGAGTGAACACAAAAGCAAGACCTGTTCCGAAAAGGGCGGAAGTTGCGAGAAGAAGGGGGGTTGAGGGTGTGCTGAAGAATCCAAAACTGAGATTGGATCCGATTAAAAAAAGAAACCCAAGAAGAATGGGCGTCTTCGGCCCGATGCGATCGGAAAGAAATCCGGCTACAGAGGGAATAATCAAGAGAGGAAGTCCCGCGATGAATGTGAAAAATCCTGTTTCAAAGGGTGTGTAGTGGAGAATGTTTTGAAAATAAATAGCACGAAAGACAGTTGTAATTAAAATAAACTGAGTGGCAATGATGCTAAGGTTTGAAGCTGCGAATCGAGGGTGTCGAAATAATGTAAGATCAAAAAAAGGATGTTGGGCCGTTTTTTCCCTGCGAACTAAGAGAGCTGTGCAAAGGAGGGCTGCGCTGAAAAGAATATAGAGAGGCCATGCGCTCCATCCCCAGCCCCCTCCTTCCATGAGCGCGATGGTGAGAGCTGCAGATCCGCAGGCAAAGTATACAAAGCCACGGATATCGATTTTTGTGGGGATGGATTCTATGGAAGGAAGGTAGAGGCAAGTGAGAACCCAGCCGGCCAAAGCTACGGGAAGGTTGATCCAAAAGATCCAGTGCCACGAAAGCGTTTGTACTAAATATCCTCCTAATAAAGGAGCCGTCATCGAAAAAATAGCTCCTAGACTGACCATCAACCCCATGGCTTTGCCGCGCCGCGCGGGCGGAAAAAGTTTTGCAATGAATGCGTTTTGCGTGGGGACAAGAAAGGCGGCTCCCACGCCTTGCAAGACGCGGGCAAAGATCAACCATTGAATGTTTTGACTGAGGCTGCATAAAGCGGAAGAGGCAGCGAAAAGAGTCAGGCCGATGAGAAGAGAACGCCTAGGCCCGAGGTGGTCGCAGAGCTTTCCTCCGACCAAGACAAGGATCGCAATGGTGAGAAGATAGGCGTTGACCGCCCATTGCAGGGCGACGCTCCCGGCTGCAAAATCTCTTTGGATGGCCGGCAGCGCTACGGGAAGGATGGTTTGATCCATGAATGTCATGGCAATGCCCGGAACGAGCGCTAGCAGACCCATCCATGAATTCTTTTTATTCATCGGGCGCTGCCATTTTCCAAAGTCTTTCTCCGAAAAGATGGATGCAAAGCCCTCCAAGAATCAACCCTGTTGCAGTCATCTTCCACCAATGAAGCTCTTCTCCAAAAATAAGGGAAGAGCTCCACATGCCGATCATGGGCACTAAGAGAGTAAAAGGGGCAATTTTGGAAAGGGGATAACGCTGTAATAAAAAGTTCCAAACTCCAAAGGCTAGGACTGTCGATCCATAAGCAATATAGAAGATGCAGCTGATATGCATGAGTGAAAGACGCTGTATTGCTGTGAAAATCGCTTCTTTTCCTTCTAATATAAAAGAAAGAGCAAGGAGTGGAGGCGTGGCGAACAGACTCCCCCAAACTACAAGAGGAAATCCGCCATTCAACGTCTTTGCCATTAAGTTTCCACAGGCCCACATAATGGCTGTCGCCAAGATTAGACATATTCCCAAAAGGCTCACATCGCCGCCAATGTGGAAAATAATGAAGGGGATGGCAGAGAAGGCGAGGCATGCTCCTGCCGCTTGCCAGGCTAAGAATTTCTCTCCTAAAAGTAAAACAGAGAGGGCAATGGCGAAAAATGACTGCAGTTGCAGTAAAACAGAAGCCAGCCCCGGACTAATGCTGGATCTCATGGCGGTGAACAGGAAGGAAAATTGAAGAACGAACATAACTAAGCTATATAACATTATTTTCTTTATTGGAATGGATGGCTTTTTAATAAAGAAAATTGCCGGGATCGTGGAAAAAAGAAAACGGGTGAAACAAAGAAAAATAGGAGGAACTTCAGTCAGACTTAGCTTGATTGCGACGAAATTTCCTCCCCAGATGGCGATGATCGCGATGAGAGAGAAAAAGTGTAAAAAGTTCACGGTGGCACTTGTGTTGCGCCTTTTATTATAAAGACAATCCTGATTTTATAACAATAGGATGGCATTTATTTTGCAGCACGTCTCCAAAGGAATACCCCATCTGCTTCAGTAGATGCGTTCGGGGTGCGTTTGTATTTTGAATGTAGGTTGGCTTCTCGGGTA
>CAZZLR010000099.1:0-4872 GCA_964655045.1 uncultured bacterium
TTTCCAAGCGTGCTCCTTAAGCCACTCGGACACCTCTCCCTATTAAAACTCTACGAGAGTACACCAAGAGAATTTTATGGGCAACGAAAAAGATAGCTTTTGCGGAGATTTCATGATAATCTTATCGGCATGAAAGACCCGTTTTCAAAGAATCATTCCACAAAAGTCGGTATGGGCCGTCCCCGAATTGTAAGAAAAGGGTGGACCCGGTCTCTTCCCTTCTCATGCCTTCTTTTCTTTCTGGCCGCGTGCTCGGTTTCCCCCCACTCCGAAAAGCCGTGCAAACCACGCATCTTTGTCAGCCTCCCTCCCCATGGCCTGCTCGTGCAGAAAATCGGCGGCGGCCTTTTTGAAGTGCAAACGATTACACCGGCCTCCGCAAATCCGCACACATTCGAGCCCACCCCGCGTCAGGCAGCCGCTCTTTCCTCCGGCAGCCTTTGGTTCCGCCTAGGGGAACCGTTTGAAGAAAAAATTTTCTCCTTGCTGCGCAATCAAAACGCAAATCTAGCCGTGTACGATCTCAGAGACTCCGTCCCTCTACTTCCTCATGAGGAAGGGGGATGCTGCGCCCACGAAGCCAAGAACAGTTTAGACCGGCATATTTGGCTCAGTCCCAAGCTCCTTCAGCTCCAAGCGCGCGCCATCGCCCGAGCTCTGATCCTTCACTTTCCGGAACAGGAGCGGCTTTTTCAGGCTAATTTAGACGCATGCCTTTTAGAGCTCGATCTTTTGGATCAAGAAATCCAAAACCTTCTCGCCCCTTCCCTGCATCGATCTATCCTCACATCTCATGGAGCTTTCGGCTATTTTTGCAAAGCGTATGGTTTGGAGCAGATCACCATTGAGCAAGAAGATAAAGAACCAAGGCCGCGCCACCTACAGCAGGTCATGCAAAGAGCTCTTGCCTTAAAGACGCCTCTTGCCATCGCTTTGCCGCAGCACAATAACAAGGGAGCGCAAATTGCCGCGGAAAGGCTTCATATTCCCTTAGCGACCCTCGATCCTTATGCGGCGGATTATGCGGAGACCCTGCGCACTCTTGCCCGAGCGATTCTGGCCGCCGAATCAGAGAATCCCCTATGAAATGTCCTGCGATCGCTACTTCTAACCTTTGTTTTTCTTATGGAAAAATTGAAGTGCTCCGAGACGTTTCGCTGCAAATTGATCCGGGGGAATTCATCGGGGTCATTGGACCGAATGGAGGGGGAAAAACAACCCTTTTAAAACTCATTATGGGATTTATTGTTCCGGAGCAGGGAACCATCGAAATCTTTAGCGCTCCCGCAGAATCCATGCGTCGCAGCATGGGATATGTTCCGCAAGCTTCCCGCACGGATCGGGCATTTCCCATCACCGTACTTGAGCTGGTGCTGCTCGGATCGGCAGGCAATTTCCGAGGCTATCCGAAGGAAATGAAGGAAAGAGCGGAACATTGGCTCGAAAAACTGGGACTGGCGGCGCACCGCTATAAAGCCTTTTCTTCTCTTTCCGGAGGGCTTGCGCAAAAAGCTCTTCTAGCCAGAGCCCTTTTATCCGATCCCGAAATTCTTTTGCTTGACGAACCGACCGCTAATGTCGACCTTGCTGCGAAGGAAGCGATTTGCGAGTTGCTCGAGAATTTTAAAAAAGAAAAAACAATCCTCCTTGTGACTCATGATCTGCGCACGATCGCCGAAAGAGTCGATCGCATTCTTTGTATTCAGACCGGAGCCGTTTCCTATTTGCCTAAAGATATTTGCGAACATTTCGCGCTCGGCCTTTACCACACACCCCCTCTTGCAGCAAGGAGCTCTCATGGACTTTCTGTTCTCCTCTAATCCATTTCTGCAGACGGCGCTCCTTGCCGGGCTTCTCGCCTCGATCGCAAGCGGCGCCATCGGAAGCTTTGTCGTCATTAAGAGAATTTCTTTCATCGCCGGAGCCGTGTCCCATTCCCTCCTCGGAGGCATGGGTCTTTGCCTATGGGCGGCGCGCACCCAGGGCTGGAATTGGCTCGACCCCCTTTTAGGGGCTTTCGGCGCTGCGATTGGATCAGCCATGCTGCTGGGCTGGGTGCATTTAAAATACCGCCAGCGCGAGGACGCGGTGATTGCGGCCATTTGGTCGACGGGAATGGCGGCCGGCGTCATTTTTCTTTCTTTAACCCCGGGCGCCAACACGGAACTCATGAACTTCTTATTTGGAAATATTCTTTGGATCCGTCCGGCCGATCTCCTGGTCCTGGGCATTTTCGATCTCGCGATCCTAGGGGCGATTTTTTGGTATTACCATCGGTTCCTCGCCCTGTGTTTCGATGAGGAGCAAGCCAGCTTGCGCGGCATTCCCGTCCGCAAGCTCTACATGCTCCTGCTGAGTTTAGTTGCGGCTACAGTTGTCCTCTTAACGCAGCTCATCGGAACGGTCTTGGTTATCGCCCTTCTGACCATTCCCCCGACCCTTGCCGGTTTTTTTACAAATCGCCTTCCCATTATGATCTTAAGCGCCATAGGGTTATCTTCATTATTCAGCTTTGGAGGGCTGCACGTTTCCTCCCTTCTCGATTGGCCTCCCGGCTCCACGATCGCCCTGGTCGCCGCAGCCGCCTACTTTCTTGCCCTTCTTGTTAAAAAAAAGAAAATGAGTCACGCGTGATGCAAAACTATTGACATTGCCGAAATAAATCGGTTATGATGTCTGACAATCATTCTGGAGGATTCTAACATGTACGCAATCTTTGTCACCGGCGGAAAACAATATCGTGTTCAGGCAGGGGACGTCATCGACGTCGATCTCATCGACACCGACCAAACCACGCTGAAATTCGACCAAGTTTTATTTTATCATGACGGGGAAAAACCCCACATCGGCGCTCCCCTTTTAACACACTGCTCCGTCCATGCAGAGCGAATCGGAAACACGAAGGGACCCAAGGTCATCGCTTTCAAATATAAAAGACGCAAAGATTATCGACGCACGGTAGGACACCGCCAGAAATACACACGGATTAAGATCGTTAAGATCGCAGCAGCATAAAGGAATCGAAGTTATGGCACATAAGAAAGGACAGGGATCGACACGGAACGGACGCGATTCTCACTCGCAGCGCCTTGGCATTAAGGCGACCATGGGGCAATTTGTCACAGCAGGCAGCATCATTGTCCGCCAAACGGGAACCAAGTGGCACCCCAGTGAAAATGTAGGACTCGGAAAAGATTACACGATTTTCGCCCTCAAGGACGGGATTGTTTCTTTTAAAAAAACCGACAAAACCTACGTCTCCATTATTGCAGAATAGCGACCGGCTCTTATGTTCGTCGATAGCGTAACATTACAACTGTCGGCGGGCAGAGGTGGCAACGGGGTCATTGCTTGGCGTCGTGCAAAGTATATCCCTAAAGGGGGGCCTGCAGGAGGAGACGGCGGTCTCGGAGGCTCTATTGTTCTCATATCCGATCCTGAAGTTTTTTCCTTAGAGCATTTCCGCAATCGCCGCATTCTGAAGGCAAAGAATGGGGTTCAGGGGGGCAGCAACAATTGCAAGGGGAAAAATGGGGAAGATTTAATCCTCAAGATCCCCATGGGAACCCTTGTCAAAGACGCAGAGACAAAAGAAGTTCTCTTTGATTTTACCGAAAAGGGACAGAAGTGGAAGATTTGCGCTGGAGGCAAGGGAGGGAGGGGCAATACTCACTTCAAAACAGCAACGCATCAAGCCCCTTATATTTGCACGGAAGGGACTCCGGGAGAGGAAAGAGAAGTAGAGCTGGAGCTCAAGTTAATTGCCGATATCGGTTTCGTAGGGATGCCGAATGCAGGAAAATCGACTCTGATCTCCCGCCTCGCGCACATACCCGTCAAAATCGCTCCTTATCCATTCACAACCCTGCGGCCGAACCTCGGCATCGTTCATTATACGACCGATCACAAGCTCTTGATTGCCGATATTCCCGGCATCATTGAAGACGCCCATAAAAATAGGGGCTTGGGCTTTGCCTTTCTGCGCCATATCGAACGCACTTCCGCCCTTGTATTTTTAATCGAGCTGGCACCCTATCAAGAGAGAGATCCTTTTGAGGAGTTTTTAATGTTGAGACGCGAACTCAACACGTATAATCCCCAGATGTTAGAAAAGCCGTTTTTAGTTGTGTTAAATAAGATCGATCAAGAGGGAGCCGAAAGTCTGGCGCAAGGTTTCCGCGATCGTTACGAGGGCGAAAACCTCTTTGAAATTTCCGCTTTGGAAAATCAAGGCTTAAACGAACTCAAGGCGGCGATGGGGCGGCTAAAAACTCACGTCGAGACCGAAGTTATAGCGTGAATGGGTCGGGTTAAAGAAACCTCGATGCCAGAGCTGAAACCCATAATCAAAGCGCGCTGAAGCATAGCGGTCAATTTGATAACGGGCGCCGGGACCGATAGAACCTAAACTGACCGTAGAGCTTTCCCCTCCAGACAGGGTTACGTTTCCTCCAAGGCCCGCATCAAAGAACACAAGGAAATAAAACTCGTCAAAATTTTGTTTCGACCATCCTGCAAGCTTTGCAACGCTCCAATGGGGAGATTCCAGCGTAAGATTGACGAGGATCGCGTTATCCGTATTCGCAATCCTTTCTTCAAATCCTCTGACGGCGTGATATCCGGCCAGAGTAAATTGTTCGCTGGGAAGGAGATTTTTACTAGCAAGCTGTCCATTGAGGTCGTAACTCAACCAACAGGAGCCAAACCGATAGGCAAAGGAATGGGATAATTTTCCATAGAGATATTGCGAGCCGGAATGAGGACGGAAGGCGAGGAATTTTTCCGTGGCATTCGCATGGGACATTCCTCCCGGGCTTAGATAAAGTTCTGCAATCAGCGTCATTTTATGGTTCGCCGATCGATGGCCTAAAT
>CAZZLR010000100.1:0-4864 GCA_964655045.1 uncultured bacterium
GCCGAACATCTCGATCGCAAGCGGGCGCGGAACCAACCCCTCGGGACTCTCGCCGCTGTCCCCATCGCCATCAAAGACAATATGCATATTGCCGGAGAAACAACGACCTGCGCTTCAAAATTTTTAGAGCGCTATCAGGCTCCTTTTGACGCTAGCGCGATTCGTTTTCTTGAAGAGGAAGATGCTCTGCTCATAGGAAAAACCAACCTCGATGAATTCGCGATGGGATCGTCTACGGAGCACTCCGCTTATTTTTCCACGCGCAATCCCTGGAATCTTCGCTGTGTGCCGGGGGGATCTTCAGGGGGATCTTCGGCGGCCGTAGGGGCGCGCTTGGCTCTTTTGGGCACGGGAAGCGACACAGGGGGATCGATCCGCCAACCTGCCGGCTTTTGCGGCATTGTCGGATTCAAGCCGAGCTATGGGCGCGTATCGCGCTATGGGCTCGTAGCCTTTGGTTCTTCCTTAGATCAAATCGGCCCTCTGGGAACGACAGTAGCCGATTGCGCCCTGGCTATGCGAGCGATGAGCCGACCCTGCGCGCACGATGCGACCTATGTTTCCGCTCCTCCGCTTTGTTTCACTCCTACGGACCATCTGCAGGGAGTTGTTTTCGGGGTTCCCGAGAGTTTGCTCGAATCCATGACATCCGAAATGAAAGAAAATTTCTATGCAGCGCTTGACGCCATCCGTTCTTTGGGCGCTAAAACAGTCTCCATCGATCTCGATGTGCTCAAAACCTCCATTGCCGTCTATTATATTTTGGCGACGGCGGAAGCATCGACGAATTTAGCGCGGTTTGACGGGATCCGTTATGGAAGGCGATCCCCTTCAGCCAAAACCCTGGAAGAAATTTACGAATATTCGCGCAAAGAGGGATTCGGCAAAGAGGTCAAACGGAGAATTATGCTAGGCACCTTTGTTCTTTCCGCAGGATGTCAAGAAGCCTATTATCGGAAAGCGCAAAAAGTGCGCACCAAGATCATCCATGCCTTTCGGGACGCTTTTGCGTTATGCCATGCCATTGCCATGCCTGTTACGACCTCCGGCGCCTTTGAGGCGGGCGCTATCCAAGACCCGGTGCAGATGTATCTACAAGATATTTTTACAGTCCCGGCCAATCTCGCAGGCCTTCCCGCGATCAGCGTCCCTTCAGGATATGATCGAAATCAAAAACCGCTGGGGTTGCAGATCATAGGACCGCAGATGAGCGATGCGCAGGTTCTCCAATATGCTCATGCTTATGAGCAAGCGACTCGTTGGACAAAAATCCCTTCCCCTTTTTCTGAAGGAGGCCGTGTATGACTTTACCTTATGAATTTTGGGAACCGGTCATCGGACTTGAAATCCATGCGCAGCTCAACACGCAATCCAAATTATTTAGTTCCGCTCCCAATCTTTTTGGCTGCGAGCCCAACACGAATATTTCTGTAACCTGCACAGGACAGCCGGGCGCTTTGCCGATCCTCAATCGGGCAGCCGTGCGCAAAGCGGTGCAATTCGGTCTGGCGATTGGAGCAAAGATTGCTCATGTAAGCACTTTTGACCGGAAGTCATACACCTATCCCGATTCTCCCCGTAATTTTCAAATCACTCAATATGAAAATCCTCTAATCAGAGGAGGCTCAATTACGACAGAAGTAGGGGGAGAATCTAAAACGTTTTTCATCGATCGCGCCCATATCGAGGACGATGCAGGAATGCTCAGACATTTCACGAACTTCACCGGGATTGATTATAACCGAGCGGGAGCGCCTTTAATAGAAATCGTCTCGGAACCATGCATGCATTCGGCTCAGGAAGCCTCTGCCTACGCATCGGCTGTTCGTGAAATCCTCCTTTACCTTGATGCCTGCGATGGGAATATGGAGGAAGGAAGCCTGCGCATAGATGTCAACATCTCCGTTCGCCCCAAAGGGGAAACAGGGTTACGCCCCCGTGTAGAAATTAAGAACATGAATTCTTTTTCTTTCTTAGAAATGGCGATCAACCATGAAATTACACGTCAAATCGCTCTTTATACCGCCCATCCCGACAAAGAGCCTCTCGCTCTCATCCCGCCTGGCACTTATCGTTGGGATACAGAGCATCAACAGACCCTTCTCATGCGCAAGAAAGAGAGTGCGGACGACTACCGTTATTTCCCTGAACCCGACCTCATGCCTTTGATTCTAGAGCAAAGCGATCTCGACGAGCTTCTTGCAAAACTGCCCGAGCTGCCTCGCCAGCGTCATATGCGTTATGTTTCCACGCTTGGATTGAGTCCTTACGCTGCCTCTACGCTTACAAGCGATAAATTTTTGTCTGATTATTTCGAAGAGGCAAACGCTTTATGCAACAATCCCCGCAGCGTCTGCAACTGGATTACGATTGAATTTGCAGGCAGGCTCAAGGCCCTTGGCAAAACGCTCTCCTCGATCGCCATCCCTCCACGCCATATAGCAAAGTTGATTCATCTGATCGACACCCATGCGATTACGGGACGCATCGCCAAAGACGTCGCCGACGCCATGGTTCAATCTCCCGAGCTCGACCCCGAAGAAATTGTGCGCAAAAACCCCGATTACCAACCTATGGAAGATAACGACGCCCTCGATGCGCTCATCGATACGGTCTTAGCTGCCAATGCTCAATCCATTACCGACTTTAAAGCTGGCAAAGAAAGGGCGTTTGGATTCCTAGTAGGACAGATTATGAAAGAGACAAAGGGAAAAGCCGATCCGAAACGGGTCAATGAATTGCTTCAAAAGAAAATCGGGCGTTATACCCAAAGAAACCAATAATGTCATATTTGAGCGCGTCAAAGCGTCGAAAATCGATGATCGTAACATGGCATTGTATTGACTTAATACTATGCCATTTACGATCGTCGATTTATCGACAGCTTTCACGCGGCTGAAAATATGATATTATTTGGGGATAAAAGCTGTCCATAGGCATAAGGCAGGAAAAAGGATGGGGGCCGTTATTTCTACGACGAGCACCTCTAGAAGAGAAGCATCTTCTCTTTTAGGACCCAGCGCCCCGCAAGCAACCAAAACTGTTGCGGGAACGCACAGTGCAGTGTCCAGACAGGCGGCAAGCTCCACAAGAGTCCCTTTAACCAAGCGCGTTGTAATGTCCTTATCCCGGAACTGGAAAGAACCTCCCTTGTCGATATCTATGAAGTCAATCATCTCGTTCAAAGAACGGGCAATCATTCCTTATCCTCAATTTTCTGCATTTCTTTTTTTTCCATTGCACGCAGGCGGGACGCCACTTGCCGTTTTTCTTCTGCAGAAGTTCGATCTATATGCAGAACGCCATTGAGATGATCGTTTTCATGCATATTGACCCGTGCCACAAAACCGGCAAGCTCCTGTTCGATCCACTTTCCTTCGAGATTCTGATAACGAATATGAATGGATCTGGGACGGCTGACATGAACGCGGATTCCCGGAATGGAAAGGCACCCCTCCATCGATTCTTCCATCTCTTTGGACGGATGAGACAAAACGGGATTGATCGCCACCTGAGGAGCCCCTAACTCAGCATGTCCCTCCTCGTTGAGGATCTCATCGCAAAACACATACAGACGTAAGGAATGTCCCACCTGAGGCGCAGCTAGGCCGACACCATTGTTCGCCATCATCGTCTCAATCATATCGTGGGCAAGCTGAATAATTTCCGGAGTAATCGCCGCGACCGGTTCTGCCTTTTTTCTTAAAACGGGATCGCCATAGCAGCGTAAAGGGAGCTTCATGGTTGCTGTTCCGGCTCACTCATTTCTATAGAAGGCTGCAACGCCATCTGCGATTTTCTTCCCAAAGAAGCACTCCAAAGGGAAAGAACAAGACAGCCAATTAAAAACGCTCCCGATAAATAGGCTGTAAATCGTTTCAATACTTCTGCCGTCGCCGTGCCGAAAAGGGAATCGCTCGTATCTCCGCCAAACGATGCACCCAAACCCAAACTCTTAGCTTCTTGGATCAAGATCACAAGACACAAAATCGAACACAGAAGAATAAATAAAAATAAAAGAATATAAAATGAAATAGTCATATTTTTTTCTTCCCGCTCACTTGGTTAATAATAGAAAGAAAGGAAGATGCATCCAAAGAAGCTCCGCCCACCAAGAGGCCATTGATGTCCTGCTGTAAGGCAAGCTGCGCGGCGTTTTCCGGTTTCACCGATCCCCCATAAAGAATAGGAATCAAGGCGGCTTCCTTCCCAAAATAGCGCTCTAAACATTTTCGAATCCACGCATGCGCCCGCTGCGCTGTTTCCGCATCGGCGCAGAGACCGGTTCCAATCGCCCATAGAGGTTCATAGGCAATAAAAATTTTCCCACACATCTCGGGGGGCAGATTCCGCAAGGCGGAATCCAGTTGCTTGCGCAGCGTTTTTTCCGTTTCTTCGGCTTCTCTTTCTTCTAAAGATTCCCCTATGCAAAGAATCGGGGTCAAATCGCAAACCAGGGCGCGCTGCAGTTTTTTTTCTATCTGCGCCTCTGTTTCCCCGAATAAATTCCGTCTTTCCGAGTGTCCCAGCAAGACAAAAGAGGCTCCCGCCTCTCTCAGCATCACCCCGGAAACTTCCCCTGTGAAAGCGCCCCCCCCCTCCTCCTGCATGTTTTCCGCGCCGATCACAATCGAAGAATTTTTAGCCGCAGCCGCAGCCACGGCGATAGAGGTGTAAGGAACTGCAATACAAATATTGACTAGACTCCCTTTTCCTTGCGGAATAAGCGTTTCTAGGAATGCAACGGCCTCGCGCGCCGTCTTATGCATCTTCCAATTTCCAATGACGGTGAATCCATAGTCCATAGGTTCCTACAACGATACAGGATCAAGCGGCTCTTGGCAAGCGGAAACAAATTCTTTTG
>CAZZLR010000101.1:0-4812 GCA_964655045.1 uncultured bacterium
GAGCGACGCTTCCTCCCAGCCCTAAAGGGCTGGGTTTCCGCGTCGTCGATTTGATAAACAATGACAGCCGCTTTTACCATCAGCACCGAACAAAAAAATGAGTTGCTAAAATTTTTGAAGAAAAATCGGAGCGCCGATTTAGTGACCGCCTATCTTGCCTTTATTGAAGAAAAATATCGGCCGGAACCCGTCCTCTTTCCCAAAGAAAAGATGATTTATGAGAGTATAGAAGATCTCATAGAGCGTTTGGGGTCGCAGGGCAAGCTGTGGCGCGAGACGGAAATCGTGATTCAATTTGGTCAGCAAAGCGTCAATGAGCAAACAAAGAAAATTTATATTTGTCCCTTCACGGGAAAGGTTTTCGCCGATAATACTCACCCCAACCCGCAAGACGCCATCTACGATTGGGTTGCGAAATGTCCGGAAAACAAAGAGCGTTCCGGAGGGCTTCCTGTAAAAAGATTTTTTGTTTCGGAAGACCCCGAGGTCATTAAAAATTACATCAGCGAGAGAAAGGCTTCTGTCAAAAAAACAGTTTATTCTTCCGCGGTCACAGGCAAGTTGTTCAATAGCAAAGCCGCTGTAATTGATGATTTTAAGAAAAATCAAGTCAAGCCGATCTCCTTCCACGAAGTTCCCAACCAAAACCGGTATCAAATTGAGGAACATTTTCTAGAGTTTATTCAGAAACATTTGACGGAGGGAAAAATCGCTTCCTTCGTTGAAGCGCTTTCCGCGCATCCGGAGTTTAACTCTTATTTGGCGAAATGGGTAGAGACAGCGGAGTGATCCTATTGCCGGACGATGGCGTGATTTCTCTTTTTTCTCCTTCCGAGACATTTTTATTTGGAAAAATGGTGGCTTCTTTTGTGAGACCCGGTTCTATTCTGGCTCTTTCCGGCGATTTGGGAGCCGGGCCAACTTCTTGTGTACAAGGATTTGGCGATGGGCTGGGGGTTCGGGAATCGATTCGAAGTCCTACATTTCATTATTTGGATATTCATGAGGAAGGGGAAATCCCTTTGTATCACTTTGACTTGTATCGACTGACCTCTTCGGAAGATTTCTTTTCCATGGGGTTTGATGAATATTTTGAAAAAGGGGGTGTTGTGGCAGTGGAATGGCCGGAAAGGTTGGAAAATAAACTGCCCCCGGAAGCTCTTTCTTTTCAATTCTCTTATATCGACGGAGGGAGGCAAGTGCGGGTTCCTTCGTTTGTTCTGAAGGGGGAAAAGTTATGGGGCTGAAACAAAAGGAAATTTTTGTTTGCTTAGATTGCGAGTCAACGGGGCTAGATCCCGATAAGGATCGCATTATCGAAGTCGCTTTGGCTCATTTTACTTTAGAGGGCATTTTAGACCAGTATGAATCGTTGATTGATCCAGAGTGCGAAATTCCCGAAATCTCTCAGAATATTCATAAAATTACCAAAGAGATGTTGGCGGGGAAACCTAAGATTCAAGAAGTGCTGCCTAATCTTCTCAAGGCAATTCAAGGAAAGATTTTAGTAGGCCATGGAATAGGATTCGATATCGCATTAATCTCTGCGGAGGCAAAACGCTTTCAGATCCCTTCCTGTATTGATCAACAACCCTATTTTGATACGCTCCGTTTGGCACGGATTTATGGAGAAAGCCCGGTCAATTCGCTGCAGCAGCTGGGTCGCCATTTCAATATTGCCTCGGAGGGGGCGCATCGCGCTATGAGCGATGTGATTGTCAATATTGAGGTATTCAAACAATTGATCAAGCCGTATCAGACGATAGAGGAAATTTTTCAGCTCTTGAAAAAACCGATCCGCCTAAAAACAATGCCTTTGGGCAAGCACAAGGGGCGTACATTTGATGAAATTCCTCTCGATTATCTGCTTTGGGCGGAGAGAAAAGACTTCGATCAAGACCTTCTCTACTCGATTCGCCTGGAGCTGCGTAATCGAAAAAAGGGACGGGGGTTTGAACAATCCTCCAGCCCGTTTGCAGATTTATAGGAAATATTATAGCATAGTTCTATGGGGAAGCTTTCTTTGAAAGATCTTTCTTTAAAAGGAAAGAGGGTTTTGATGCGAGTGGACTTCAATGTTCCTCTTTCAAAGGGAGGCGAGATAACGGATGATACCCGTTTGGTTGCCGCGCTCCCCTCTATTCAATATGTCCTTTCCGCAGGCGCTTCCCTCATTTTAATGAGCCACTTGGGACGCCCCCAAGGGATAGATCCTCGCTTCACTTTGGCTCCTGTGGCAAAAAGACTCTCGGAATTATTGCAAAAACCGGTGATTATGGCGTCCGACTGCGTTGGAGCAGCGGTTAAATCCCAGGTCGCGCAGCTCTATCCGGGACAGATTATCTTACTTGAAAATCTCCGCTTCCACAAAGGGGAGGAAGAGCCCGAGAGTGATCCGGGGTTTGTAAAGGAACTCTCGCAGCTCGGCGATATTTATGTAAACGATGCTTTTGGCTCCGCGCACCGCGCTCACGCTTCCACGGCGCTGGTGGCAAAGTATTTCCCTCATAAAGCGGCGGCCGGATTTTTGATGCAAAAGGAAATTGAGAGTCTATCGCCTCTGTTGGAAGGAGCAAGGCGTCCTTTTTATGCGATTTTGGGGGGGGCTAAAGTCTCTTCCAAAGTAGGCGTGATTCAAAGCTTGTTAAAAAAGGTCGACGCTCTATTTCTGGGGGGAGCGATGGCTTTTACATTTCTCAAAGCGCAAGGAATCAAGATGGGAGAGTCTCTTGTAGAGGATTCGGAGCTTGCTTTGGCCGAGGAGATCCTCTCCGGTTCAAAGCCCATTTATCTTCCGCTCGATCTCGTCATTGCCGATGCTTTTTCGGAAGGGGCGCGCCAAGAAGAAATTTTAGTTGCGAAGGGGATTGCGCAAGGCTGGCGCGGTATGGACATCGGATCTTCTACCATCCGAGAATGGTCTGTCTTATTGCAAAAGGCATCTACTGTATTTTGGAACGGTCCTTTAGGAGTCTTTGAAATTCCCTGTTTTGCCAAGGGGACGGAAATGATTGCACGCGTGCTGGCGGAATCGAATGCCGAGGTGATTGTCGGCGGAGGAGATTCTGTCGCCGCCATTCAAAAAACGGGTTTGGCAGGACGCTTTGCTCATCTTTCTACGGGAGGAGGCGCCTCTCTTGAATTCCTTGAGTTCGGCCATCTCCCGGGGATCGACGCTCTTTCCCAAGGCCGTTCTTGAACGAGCGCGCGATGCGGTTTTCCTGTGTAAAGGAGATTTGCAAAATGAGGATCTGAAGCTTAAAAAATCTTCTTTCATTTTCTTTAATGTTTCAATATGTCATGCTAGTGATCGTCAAGACAACCCATAGGAGATATGAGCTCGGATAAAGGTATTGAACTTGGGAGATGGCGCTCTTTCTTTTGGCCTATCTATCGGTGGGAGCTAAGGAAATTCCTTCCTCTCAGCTTCATGTTTGCTTTGATCTCCTTCAACTACAACCTGTTGCGTGCCTACAAAGATTCCATGGTCGTGACGGCGAATCGTTCCGGCGCTGAAATCATTCCTTTTATTAAAGTTTGGGCGATTTTACCCAGTGCTATCTTGCTTACATGGATTTTCACACGGCTGGCCAACCGTTTTTCCAGGGAAAAAGTGTTTTATGTCATGATGTCGATTTTCCTGGTATTTTTCTTTGTATTTACCTTTGTCTTATTTCCTTTGCAGGACGTGCTGCATCCCAATCATTTCGCAGACAAGATGCAAGCGATGCTTCCTGAAGGGATGAGCGGATTGATCGCTCTTTTCCGTAATTGGACGCTCACACTGTTCTATGTGATGTCTGAGCTTTGGAGTACGGCGATTCTCACGGTTCTTTTTTGGGGGTTCGCCAATGAAATTACGACTGTGGGAGAGGCAAAACGTTTTTACGGTCTGTTGATGATCGGAGGGAACATTGCGGGAATCGTAGCGGGTCAGGCTGCGGGCCACTTTGCCGGAAACCGTTTTATTTCCTGGATTCCTTATGGAAAGAACAATTGGGATCAATCGGTTCTCTTTCTTTGCGGCGCGATCATTCTGTGCGGCCTGGCGACTATGATCATTTTCCGGTGGCTCAACAAAAATGTAATCAGCCCCTCGGAGGCCTCTAAACCGTTGCATCTGAAAAGTGAAAAAGTAAAGATGTCGATGAGGAAAAATTTCTCCTATCTTGCCCGTTCTAAATACCTCATTTGCGTCGCGGCGATCGTTGTCGCTTACAACTTAGCAATGAACTTGATTGAGGTCGTCTGGAAAAATCAAATCAAGCAGATGTATCCGAACCCCAATGACTTCACTGTATATATGGGCGAAGTGATGACAATCATGGGAATTCTTGCGACTGTTGTCTCTATTTTTTTCACGAACGGATTCATTCGACGTTCTTGGACTACTGCGGCGATGATTCCGGTCGCAATCATTGCGATTGCCGGAATGGCTTTCCTCTTTTTAACTCTTTCCAGTGGAATCGGGGTTTCTTGGGTGGGTGGGTTTTTAGGAACGACTCCCTTGATGTTGAGCGTAACCTTCGGCTCCTTGCATCAGGCAATGGGAAGAGCGTGCAAATATACACACTTACTACAGTCCATGCTCCGGTTCCTACGGTTGGTGTGTTGGCAGCCAAGGTAGCTGATGCACCACTACAAACGTTCTGATCAGGACCTGCATTAGCCGTAGTTGGATTTTGATTGAAGGTAACCAATACGTCATCCGTAGATACCGTACAGGAACCATTACTGATAGACCAACGTAAGGTATATGTCGATCCGGCCGTACCGCTGGTGCACCGCGTCGACGAACGCGGGGACGGCGTC
>CAZZLR010000102.1:0-4725 GCA_964655045.1 uncultured bacterium
ACAACAAACGAAACCACTGAGAACATTCAGATCGATGGAACTTTTTGCCGGCGGAGGAGGACTTGCAATTGGCTTAGAAAAAGCAGGATTTGAAACGATTGCCTTGAACGAACTCGCACAAGACGCCTGCGCAACGTTAAGGAAAAATAGACCCCGTTGGAATGTCCTTGAAGGCGATATTCGAAATATTGATTTCACGCCATTTTGGGGCATAGATTTTGTATCCGGAGGATTCCCCTGCCAAGCATTTTCCTATGCAGGAAATCAATTGGGATTTGAAGATACGCGAGGCACCTTGTTTTTTGAATTTGCCCGTGCGATCCAGGAAATGCAACCTAAGGTGTTTTTAGCAGAAAATGTTCGTGGCCTACTCGCACATGACCAAGGAAAAACCATCGATGTGATTCAAAGGGTCATTGCAGATCTCGGCTATACTCTCATAGCGCCAACCATTTTAAAAGCGATCTTCTACAAGGTTCCTCAAAAGCGCGAAAGACTCATGCTTGTAGGCATTCGCAATAATTTAATCAAAAAAGCACAGTTTCAATGGCCCTCTCCCTATCCCCGAATCATGGTACTCAAAGATGCTCTCAAAGCAGGCGAGCTCTATCCAACCGATGTACCTTCATCACCCGGACAGCAATATTCAAAACGAAAACAAGAAATCCTATCTCTCGTGCCTCCGGGCGGCTACTGGCGCGATCTCCCCGATGCTTTGCAAAGAGAGTACATGCAAGGCAGTTATCATTTAGAAGGAGGAAAGACTGGCATGGCGCGCAGACTTTCCTGGGATGCTCCAAGCCTCACACTCACATGCGCCCCTGCTCAAAAGCAAACAGAGAGATGTCATCCCGAGGAGACTCGCCCGCTCACAGTGCGGGAATATGCCCGCATTCAAACTTTTCCCGATGACTGGGAATTCGTTGGATCCGTTGCAAGCCAATACAAACAAATCGGCAACGCCGTCCCCGTTAATTTAGCAATGGCAGTCGGAAAAAGTCTCATCCGTCTCTTCAATCATTTAGAGTGAATCGAAAAATCGACAAAAACCGATGGATGGAATAGACTCACGCCATAATTTTTAGTTCGGCGACAACGAAAGCACGGCCATGAGGAGTTAAAGCAATTCTCCCATCTTCGCATTTCTTAATGAAATTCGCTTGCGCTAAAAGTTTAATGATATTTTTTACAGCAGACTCTTTCTGTCCAATAGGAAACGCCACTTCCTGCCAAGAAACGAGGGAATAAACATCTCCCTTCTCCGAGGCAACCCGATAGAGCTGAATCAAAAATTTTTCATCGGGAGTATACGCTTTTGCACTCATCGTTTTTTCAACCTCGCCCCTTGAGGGGTGTCCTCTATTCTGTAGCCTCGGCGATCGATCTCATCACGCAATCGATCGCTTTCTAAAAAATTCTTCTCGGCTCTTGCGATCTCCCTACGGGCAAGCAGCTCTTGCAGCGCCTCAGGTTCCTCTTCAGGAAGATCTGAGGAAAACACTCCTAACACCTTGTTCCACGCTTCCATCTGTAAAAGAATCGCGGCGGCATCCTTTTGACTCAGTTGCCGCGCGTCGCAAAGACGATGCATCTCGCGCACGAAATCAAAAATCACCGCAAGCGCTGCGGAGATATTCAAGTCGTCGGCCAGAGCCTCTCTGAAGGCGTCAGCTGCCCTTTGACTGCACTGTTTTCCCTTTTCTCCATCCCCTTCTCCAGAAAGAGAGCGCATGCGAAAAATAAAATCTTCGAGCCTCTGCAAACTCATCTTCGCAGAATCCAATCCTTCCAAGGTAAAATTCAATTGCGTTCTATAATGCGTCGACAATAACAAATAACGCACCACAGCGCCATGATAGCCGCGTGCCAAGAGATCGCGCAGCGTATAGAAATTCCCCAAACTCTTCGACATCTTCTTATGGTCTACTAAAAGATGTTCTACATGAACCCAATGGCGCACAAAAAGATGCCCCGTACATGCCTCCGATTGAGCAATCTCGTTTTCATGGTGAGGGAACATATTATCCACCCCTCCGCAATGGATATCCAGAGTGTGGGAGCCAAAGGCGCTCATCGCCATCGCAGAACATTCAATATGCCAGCCGGGACGCCCATCTCCCCAGGGACTTTTCCAAAAAATCTTGCCATCGCGCTCCGGATCATAGGCCTTCCAAAGAACAAAATCGGCAATGTTTTCCTTGTCATACTCATCCGCTTCATTCTCCCCGCTTGCGTTCACGCGAAGATCGGCAAGACACAGATGAGAAAGACGCCCGTACGAAGAAAATTTCTCGATTTTATAATACACGCTGCCATGAGGACCGAGATAAGCGAATCCTTTGCGCATCAATGTTTCAATGAGAGAAATCATCGAGGAGATCGATGCGGTCGCACAAGGATAGTGTTCCGCACGTTCGATCGACAAAGTATTGAGATCCTCAAAAAAGGCTGCACGAAACGGCTCCGTATAGGCATGTAATGAAATCCCCTTTTGGATCGCTCCCCGAATCGTTTTGTCATCGAGATCGGTGATATTCATCACTTGTTCAACGGGAAATCCAAAGAATTTCAGGGTGCGGCGCAACAAGTCCTCAACCACATAGGTTCGAAAATTCCCGATATGAGCAAAATCATAGATGGTGGGACCGCATGTATACATGCGGATACGGTCGCCATGCAATACAATCGGATGCTTTTGCCTTGTTTCCGTATTGTACAAATTAAGTCGCACTGAGACCTCGGTAATTGATTTTTCCTGTCCCCAGAAGAGGAATTTCCCCAATTTTTTTTACGGCGGAAATCTTAATAAGACGGCTGAAACCCGCCTTCTGCAGCATTTGATTCACCTCTTCTCTGCCTAAAAAGACTGTCGCAAATAACACCAACTGCGGCATCATTCCCGGCTTATCCACTGCAATCAGCGCTAACGCCGGGATATCTGCGGAAACGCGCCCCAAAGCAATCAACTCTTGCGTCAAGACCTCCTCAATGCCCCCAAGGCTCACCATTTCTCCGCCGATTTTTGTAAAACGTTTGATTCTTCCGGAAAGAATCAAGTTCCCCTCTTTATCGAGATATCCAATATCTCCCGTTCGATACCACTGCTCCCCATCGATGGTAATGAACGGATCTTTCAGCCCATCCAGGTATCCATGAAATACATTCGGCCCTCGAACACAAATTTCTCCTTCCGCACCCTCGGACAAAGGCGCCTGCGTCTCGAGATGAATCGTCCGTATGGACACATTGGAAAGCGGCCGTCCCACTCCGGCAACAAACGGGTCGGGCTTGGCAATGGTGAGAATCGGAGCGCATTCGGTAATTCCATAGCCTTCGACAAGAACCGCCTGCGTGTTTAAATGTTTCACCCTCTCGAATAATTCAGGCGGTGCTTTTTCTGCTCCGGACACAAACATTCGAATCGTCTTGAGCTGCTCTTCTTTGGCCGCATTAAACAACCCCTTCAAAAAGCTCGGCGGACTGCAAAAGATTGTCGCTTTCCATCGCGCAATGCCTTGCGCAATGGCAAAATTATCCGTGGGATCTGGATAAAAGGCAACACGGATTCCCGTAAACAAAGGGAATAAGCCCGTTACGGAAAAACCAAAAGAGTGAAAAGGGGGCAAAACTCCGTAGAGAACGTCTTGAGCCATTAAGGAAATCTGCTCCATTCCGGCTGCCTGGTTTGCGATAATGTTTTTGTGTGATAGAGGAACCCCCTTAGGGTTTGCCTCCGTCCCGCTCGTAAAAAGAATCACCGCAGGATCGTCCGTTTTCACCGAATCCAAGCGCAAAGCATGCAAAATCGCGGAGGGCGATCGACGGGCTAATAACCAGCCGCGCAGTTTTTCTCCAAGACGAATGGTTCCCCGAATATCTTCCAAGAGGCGGACATCATTCATCATCGTTCCAAATTCCACATTGGAAATCCTCTCGAGAAAGCGCCAAGAGCTCACGACCGTTTTCGCACCGCTGCTGCGCAGCATTTCGTCGAGATAACGAGGCCCTAACGTCCAATTCAACATGACAGGAATCTTGCCGGCAAATTGCAGCGCTAAAATCGTCACATAGGTGCCGACTGAGGCGGGGAGAAGGACGCCGATGTGGGTTTCCGGAATTTTTCGCAGAGAAAAACTCAAAACAATAGCGGCCAGTTTCATCTTATGATAACTCAGAACCCCAGAGAGATCGTCGCCACAAGCTGCAAACGAACCCATTTTTTGCGCCGCTCGAAGAAACGCCTCCGCCAAGGTCTCTCCTGCCGGAACAATCGGAAGAGGTCTTCCCTTTTCTTCCGGCCAACGAACAGCGGCCTCGTTCTTCAACGGCTTTTCCGAGACGCGAGCCCCCTCCGCAATCTCCAAAATATCTTGGACTGTGTTCACATCTTCAGGATGAATTTCTTCCACACCGTAGGATTTAGAGACGAAAATCATTAATTCCGCTAAATTCAAAGAATCCATCCCTAAATGGACTGAAAGATCCATCTCCGGACTTACCTCAATCCCTGGATTGTTTACAATACGACGAATCTCTGCGTAAATTTTAGCGCGCGTCTCATCGGAAATCTGAACTTCTCCCTCCATAGCCTCTTTTACTTTGGGGGAAAAAGGAACAGGGACGTCTTTTCGCCAAAAGCTATAAGAAACAAGCTGCAAAGCTTCCGCATCGCAAACTTTTCCTCTCTCATCTCTATACTGATTATACCAAGCCTCAAGAGACCGA
>CAZZLR010000103.1:0-4699 GCA_964655045.1 uncultured bacterium
AATGTAAGCTGCTGCGCAGCATCCAAGACGCTTTTTCATGAAACACCAGACGGCGGATCAAGAGATCTGCCGAGGCGTCATCGCGTAAATCGCTGAACCTGGCGATACACGATCTCCCCGTACGAGAAAGCAGCTCATGCCCTTCGATTAAAGCGCAAAGCATTTCTTTGAGAGAAAGAGGCAAAGAAGATTCCGAGATCGAAGTTCTTTTTTTCAATGCGGTGAAAGTAGCATCGACAAAACTACCCAAAGTACGAATCCTTTCGGCGATCTCATCGACGGCTTCAGCCATTTCCTCATAGTGTTTTTCCAATAAAAGGTGAATCGAGTAAAATTCCGCGCCCACAAGATTCCAGTGGAAATTTTGCGTCTTGAGATAAAGCGCGTAGGTGTTGGCAAGAAAATCGCTTAGAGATTCTGCTACCTCATTACGGACAGGTTTTGAAAGGCCAAACTGTATTTCCATGTTCTTCCTCCTCAGATAAAATTCGATATACATGAAAATAGATAAAGTTGTTACATTCTTTCTATATACCCCAGAGAAGGATAATGCTAGGAATTTTTCTTGACACGGAAGCAAATGGGTTGAATCCACGTATTCACAAAATCATTGAGATCGCCTATCAAATCGTCGATCTCGAAAGCGGACAAGTCAAAGACGCATACCAAACCGTCATCGCCCAATCTGCCGAATCCTGGGAAAAAAGCGACCAAGAAAGTATTCGCATCAACGGATTTACTTGGGAGGAAATCAGGCTCGGACAAACGCCGCGCCAAGCTTCCCAACAAATTATCGATAGTTTTTCATCACACGGCGTCCGCCGTAAGAAATCTGTATTCATCTGTCAAAACCCCTCCTTCGACAGAGTCTTTTTCTCTCAGCTGATCGATCCCGATACACAAGAGCTATTGAGCTGGCCTTATCATTGGCTCGATCTTGCGTCCATGTATTGGGCGCTCACAATGGAAAAAGCAAAACAGAAAAAGGGACCTCTGCCCTGGCAGACAGGTCTTTCCAAAGACGCGATTGCAACCTATTATCACCTCCCCGCCGAAGAAAAACCCCATCGCGCCATGAATGGCGTAGAACATCTTTTACTCTGCTATCGAGCCGCCGTAGGATTTCCTCAATAACTTGTCGATGCGAGTTTAACTTTACCCCGGAAGACGCGATAAATCCAAAAACCATAGGCCAAAATCAAAGGCACGCCAATCAACACGACGGTCATCAGATTTCTCAACGTCTTTTGACTCGAAGCTGTATTGTACACAGTCAAACTATTTACATCCGGATCGATCGTCGAAAGGACGATCCTAGGGAAGGTGCCAATTCCATAAAGCACTAAAAGAAGGGCTAGACTCAAGCAAGAACAAATAAACGCCCAACCATCATTTCCTTTTTTCACTTGATACGGGATATTGATAATAGCAAAAAAAGCCAACAATGGGATAAAAAATAATAGAGGAATCTCCTTGAATCTCTCGCTCATATGCGGCATATAGAGAAGCGTTGCCACCGTAGTGCAAAAATAGAAAAACAAAAATACGACAATAGCGGGATTGATCCAGCGGCGCACCGTCTCATGCGCCTGGCCTTCCGTCTTCATAGAAAGATAAATCGCTCCGTGCATAGAAAATAAAGAAACGGCCGTCAGCCCTACCAGAACCGAATACGGTCTAAAAAAGTCAGAAAATACGCCTACAAAATCTTGCTCGGCGTTCAAGGCGACCCCTTCTATTAAATTTCCCCCAATCAGACCGACAATAAACGCCATGAGGGTGCTCGAAAGAGAAAAAACAACGTCCCAAAATGATCTCCAAAGAGAAGATTCTCTCTTACTGCGGAATTCAATGGCGACAGCGCGAAAAATCAGCGTGGCGATCAAAAACATGAGCAATGTATAAAATCCTGAAAATACAGTAGCGTATGCGCCCGGGAATCCTGCAAAAAGTCCACCCATCACAATGATGATCCAAACTTCATTTCCATCCCATACGGGGCCGATGGCATTGAGAAAAATACGCCGCTGTAGATCATTTCTCGCAAAAAGATGCAATGCCCCCACTCCGAGATCAAAGCCGTCTAAAACAATATAGAATAAAATGGCCAGGCCAATAACGCCATACCAAAGAGTTTCCAGAATCATAGCGTATCTCCTAAAACATTCCGATACACCAGGTCTCCTTCTTCTTCTTTTTCCGGCCCTTGTTTAATTTTACGGTCCAACAAAAAGAGGAACAAGACGAAAAGAAGAAGATAAATGCAAGAAAACATGATGAGAGAACCTTTGACCTGACCCACCCGGATCGCGGAAGAAACTCCCTCGCTCGTGCGCAGCAATTTCCAAACAATCCACGGCTGGCGACCCACCTCGGTAGAGATCCAACCTGCTTGCTGGGCAATATGGGGCATGAGCACCGATACAACCATAACGCGCAGCAGAATCTTCGAACGCGCAAGCGTTCCCCGCCTCCAGCGCCAAATCCCCAGAGCCGCAATCAAGAACATACAAGCCCATAGCATCACCATCAGATGATACGTCTGAAACACTACCGGAACATTCGGCCACTCATCTCGAGGGATCTGATCGAGTCCGGCCACCGGCGTCGTCAAGTCTCTATACGTCATAAAACTCAATGCAGAAGGAACTGCGATCGAATGGACGGTCTCATTTTTTCCATCGACCCAGCCAATCACGGAAACCGGCGTCGAGGGAACCGTTTTATACAGCCCTTCAAAGGCAGCCAATTTTGCCGGTTGATATTTTGCAATCAGCCTTGCACTACTATCCCCAGAGACAAGCTGAAGAAGCAATGCGCTCATCCCCAATGTCAATCCGATGTGCATCATGGAGCGGGAAATTTCTTCATGCCTCTGTTTGAGAAAATAATAGGCACTGACGCTGATGACAAAAAAAGCGCCCGTAATCCAGCACGCTAAAATGACATGGCAGAGCCGATCCAAGGTAGAAGGATTCAAAACCATTTCCCAGAAGTGGGTCACGACAGCCCTAGTTCCCATAGGAGTCTCTTCAAGCCGATATCCTGCAGGGGTCTGCATCCAAGAGTTGGCGACGATGATCCAAACAGCGCTGAAATGAGCGCCCAGGCAAACGCAAATATTAGAAAAATAATGCAGTTTCGGTCCGACGCGATCCCAGCCAAAAAGCAAGACTCCTAAAAAGCCCGCTTCAAGAAAAAAAGCAAACACCCCCTCCGCTGCCAAAGCGCTGCCAAAAACATCTCCGACATAACGGGAATATTTGGCCCAGTTCGTCCCAAAAGCAAACGTTTGCACCAGCCCTGTAGCCACGCCCAAGGCAAAGACGAGAGCAAAAATTTTAATCCAGAAAATCGTCATCTCTTTGTATTGGATTTTTTTTGTTTTGAGATAGAGCCCCTCCATGATGACGAGAATGAGACCCAATCCGATGCTAATCGGAGGAAACAGATAATGAAAACAGGTATTGAGACTAAATTGAATGCGGGATAACGTCACTGTGTCCATGTTCCTCCGTTCTATGGCCTCCGATGATAAAATCATTCAATCCCGAGGCTTTGGTTCTCTACCAACTTTTCAGGTTGTTTGGGTATATATACACAAACAAGCGCATTTGTGTATACCCAAACAACTTAAACTGTCGTTTAAGCCAGCTCGTGAAAAGCCTCAAGCGTCGCCCGAACGGCGCCGCGCTGCGACGCCATTAAAGAAATGGCCGATTGACGCATCGATTCTGCATGGGAAGGCGTATTGCAAAATGCATCTATTTCCTCTCTCAATCGATCGCAAGAAATCTGCTTTCCGGCCTTCGCTTCTACAATATTTTGCACCATCTCTTTTTGCTGCTCCGTATAATTGCCGAAAAACACGGGAACCCCATAAAGAATGGGCTCTAACAAATTATGTCCGCCAATTCCAGGAATAAAGCTTCCTCCCAAAACGGCGAGTTGAGAGAGATTGTAGCAAAGGGGAAGCTGCCCCATTGCATCCACTAGAACCGCTCGTTCATGGCCGCAGCGTTCCGTAAAACGGGAAAAACGGATAAAAGGAATATTTTTCATCCGAAGAATTTTTGCAACCGCTTCAAATCTCTCCGGATGCCGAGGCGCTAAAAATATAGAACATCGATCCCAATTGATTGCATCGAGAAGCATTTCTTCTTCTCCGCGATGGGTGCAGGCAAGGGTGACGACCCATCCCTTCATCGCCTCTTTCCATGGATGGGTCTCGACAAATTCCGGCTTTTGATCTCTTTTTAAGTTACCGCAAACCTTCACCCGCTCCGCGGAAACAAATCGAGAAAATCGTGCAGCATACTGCTCATTTTGCACGCAAAGCATATCCAGTGGCTCGAATAGTTTTCGGGCAAATCGGGGAAATAAAGCAAGGCGCCGTTCCGACCGAGCTGACATTTTCCCGCTGACCAAAATATTTTTAGTCCCCTGCCGTTTCAAAGCGGACAAAATATTGGGCCAAAGATCTCCTTCGATCGCAAAAAAAAACCGCGGCGAAAGCTGCCGCGCCCACCGATATGCCAGCTTGCTTCGATCTACAGGAGCGTAGGCGACCCGATCTACGCAGCGCAAGGAACGCTTTGCTTCTTCCAAGCCAGTGGCCGTAACCGTTGTCATCAAAAAGAAAGCCTCGGGAAATAAAGGGCGCAGCGTCTCGATCAATGGCCGGGCCGACTTCACCTCT
>CAZZLR010000104.1:0-4687 GCA_964655045.1 uncultured bacterium
GTTGGTGAAAAATGAGTGACTATAAACTAAAAGTTATTTTTGATAAATGGTATAATATCATATTTGTTTCTTTTGGTATAATTGAGAATGTGAAAACACCAAATTTCATCCCGAGGCAGGAACCCCCGCCCTTAAGGGCGGGGGTTTTCAAAAACGGGTTGGGAGGGGTTCGAAGCCCCTCCCAAACCAACACAATCCCAGGCCTTAAGGCCTGGGTTTTCACGTGCTCGATTATTGCTTTTGTATTAGAGAGGGGGACGTTCTTGATGAAAAGAGTCCAAATAGTAAATTTGGTTTTCGTTCAAAGGAAAAGGGTCGTGTACATTGCGGCGTGAGCCTTTTTCCGCAAGAGAAGTACGGATGCGGCAAGACTGCAGGTGCTTTGCGCCGCGCAATCGAATTGTCCCCGTGATGCGAGAGCGCAAAACAACCCTGCGTAAAGAACCGCTGGCCCATTCCATATCCAATGATCCAACCCCCGGCATTCGGATCTGCACAAGACGTCCAGAAGGGAAAGGACAATGAGGCAAAAGAAATAGATCCGTCCCTTCTTGCACAAAAAATAAAGCGCGCAGAATCGAAGCGGCATCGCGCAACAGCGAAGAAGGGTCTCCCGAAACGCACTCGTCCAGATGAAATCCCTGATGCTGCGTATCTATAAGACGGGGCACAAGCAGATGAGAGAACGCTGCTAAGCAAAACTCTTCCCAACGCCCTTGCTGCAGAAGCCGCCCCGTCCCGCACAAGGATGTTTCGCTAAAAAGAGGTACCTTCTGTCCCAAACCGTACAGAACGGGCAAGATCTCCCTTAAATCAAATCGACGCCACACCAAATCCCAATCTTGCGCTTTAGAGACTCCCAAGGAAAGACGTTCCCATTGTTCCGGAAGAAAAAAAGATACTTCTTCCGAAAAAAACAAAAATTCTTCCCTCTTCAACAGACGGCCGTTCATCACCATCCCCTGTTCGGGAGCATTGAGCAGCTTTGCCTCGATTCCTTGCAAGGAAGCTTGGAACCGTAAACGGTAAAATCCCTCTTGTGCATGTCCGAACACAAGCACATTGTTTTTTTCTAAGTCTTGCTCCAAGGTGAATCCCTTGACGGGGCCGGTCAGCTGCAATCGGATTTCATATTTGTTCCCCAAACGAATGAGCGCAGGAAAAGCCTCGATTTTCCAGTTCGTTCCCGGAAGCAGACAGGCAGCCCCGGGAATATGCGAAAAAGGTTTAAGCCGCTCTTCGATCGCAATACGCACTCTAGCACGTTCTCCCTATCAGACCCTCAGGGGTGTTCTCAATCAGATCGACCCAGACAAGATCATTCGGACGATGGCCGGCCTTGGGAATCGAAACAGACAAGAAGTTTCCGGTATGTCCTGAAATCATCCCGTCTTGCTCGTCGCTCTCCAAAAGCACTTCCATTCGTCTGCCTAGAAACCGATTTCTTAAAGCAAACGAGGTCTGTTCCGCAAAACAAAGCAGCTTTTCTTTTCTTTTCCGGATCACATCGCTCGATACTTGATTCGGATAAAGCGATGCCCGCGTCCTTTTACGAGGAGAATAAGGAAACATATGAACTTTTGCAAACTCCATCGCAGAAACCATCTCCAACGTTTCTTCGAAATCAGACTCCGTTTCCCCAGGGAAGCCTACGATAATATCAGTCGTAACCGTAAAATCAGGATTCTTCCGCTTCATTTTCTGCACTGTTTCTATAAAGTTTTGGCGCGTATATTTTCGGTTCATCCTCTTTAAAACAACGTTCGAACCCGACTGCAAAACAATATGCATACTCGGCGCCGTCGTTTTCCCCTCTAAAACAGCGCTTGCCAATTCATGATCCACCTCATCAGGGTCAATCGAAGAAACGCGCAGCCGCCGAAGCCCCTTGACTTGATCCACTGCGCGGATTAAATCCGAAAGCATGCCCCCTCCGTCAAAATCTCCTACATTAATCCCCGTAAGCACCACTTCCTTGTACCCATGAGCCACCAAAGTCTCCACTTCGCCAATCACTTCGGCGATCGGCCGAGAACGGGAGCGCCCTCGGACATACGGAATCACGCAATAGGTGCAAAAAGAATTGCAGCCGTCTTGCACTTTGACAAAAGCGCGTGTATGAGCATCAAAGGACTGAATCTGAAATTCAGGCAAATCATCCCTCTCCGGGAAAAAATGCTCCAGCAAATTCTCCTTTTGCGGATTTGGCACGACCATAATCCGAGGATCGATCGAACGAATCGCTTCAGGCGCGCTTTCCGCCATGCACCCGGTTACCGCGAAGCGGGCATGGGGATGATTCTTCAATAAAGAACGAATCTGATGGCGCGATGCGCTGTCGGCGCTTTCAGTCACTGTGCACGTGTTGACAATCACCCAATCCGCCTCTTCCCCCTCGCGAGCCGACGCAAATCCCAGCTTGCGCATCTGATCGGCATACCCTTGCGATTCATATTGATTTGTGCGACAGCCCAGAGTCACAACTTTAAATGTTTTTAGCTCGGACACTAGAACACTTGACTCCCGGGAGCCAGCGTTTGCAGAGCCGGCAACTCTAAATCCGCTCCCATCGATCCCGCTAAAATCATTCCTCGGCTCTCAATCCCCATAATGAGCGCAGGGGCAAGATTAGCGACTAAAATCACTTTTTTCCCGATCAATTGCTCCGGCGTATAAGTCAAAGCGATTCCTGAAACAACAGTTCTCCTTTCCGAACCCAGATCGACAAGGAGCTTTAAAAGTTTTTTCGACTTAGCTACTTTCTCGGCTTCTATGATTTGCGCAACCCGCAAATCGAGCTTTTCTATATCAGGAAATTGAATCTGCGCCTTAAACGGAGCAATCGACAATGCCGCTGCCGAAGCCGTCTCTTTCTCCTTATTTCCCAATTTCGCAATTTCTTCCATCACTTCCTCATCTTCTATTTTTTTGAAAAGAATCACCGGATCTAAAAGAATTTGTCCCGCCGGATGTTCCATTGCACAAATTTCCTGCCAAGACTGGCGCTCCAAAACCGTTTTGAATCCGACCATCGCCCAAATCTTTTGTGCCGTCTCCGGCATCATCGGCGAGGCCGCAAGAGCCAAGCGCACAATGCAATCAATGCAAAGCCCTAAGCTCGTCTCCATAGCCTCCCTCCCTCCGGGGTTTTTGACGGCAAGCCAAGGTTTCTTGAGATCGAAATAAACGTTGCCGCACTGCGCCAGCTCCATCAACAATTGACAGGCTTTCCTCAAATGAAACCCTTCGTAACTCTCTCGAATCCTTTCCATCAAACCGTGGATTTGTTCTAGGAAATGGCGATCGGCTTCCTGCAAAGAATGCAGAGGAGGGATTCGAGAGGAACAATGCATTTTTGCAAACGTTAAAACCCGATTAACGAAGTTGCCAAACTTACCCAAAAGCTCCGCATTGCAGCGGCTCTGAAAATCTTTCCAGCTAAATTCCGCATCAGCCGATTCAGGAGCATTGGCCGCTAAGACATAGCGCGCCTGATCCGCCGTATATTTGAGAAAAAATTTGTCCAAATCAATGGTCCAGCCGTCCGATTTAGAAAACTGCCTGCCTTCCAACAATAAAAACTCGTTAGCCGGAATCTCATCGGGCAACTTATAATTGTTTTTCTGCCCCATCAACATTGCAGGAAAAAAGACCGCATGAAACGGAATATTGTCCTTGCCTATAAATTGGACAAGTTTTGTTTGCGGATTGAGCCAAAAGTGTTTCCATCGCTCCGGATCGTTCTGTTTTTGCGCCCACTCCTGCGTAATCGAAATATAGCCGATCGGCGCGTCAAACCAGACATAGAAAACTTTGTCGGGACGCTCGGGAACCTTGACCCCCCAAGAAGAATCGCGGGTAATCGCGCGGGGACGGAGATCTTCGATATAGCGCATGGCAAAGTGGACTACGTTCTCCTTCCACTGTTTCTTTTGAATCCAGTCGGCAAGCCTTTCCTTAAATCGATCGAAACGCAAATAGAGATGGGCGCTCGGTTTCAAAACCAGAGAAGAACCCGTCAGCTTAGAGCGGGGATTCTTCAAATCCGTCGCCTCGAAAGAAGCAGCACACTGCGAACACTCATCGCCCCTCGCGTCAAGATAGCCGCAGCGCGGGCATGTGCCGACAACATAGCGGTCCGCTAAAAAACGGCGCTCCTTTTCGGAATAAAGATGGTTTTCCACCTTCTCTTCAATCAATCCCAATTCTTGCAGATTATAAAAAAAATCTTGGACGATCGGAGCATGGCCTTCCCAACTAGTGCGCCCATAATGATCGAAAGAAAATTGCATCTTTTCAAATAGAGCGCGGTTAAGCGTATGGAAAAAATCCACCTGTTCCCTGGGCGTCCGCTGCGCCAGTTCCGCGCTCAAGGTGATAGCAACCCCATACTCGTCCGAGCCGCAGATATATAACACCTCATGACCTCTCAGCCTTTGAAATCGAGCGTAACAGTCTCCGGGCAAATAAGCGCCTGCGATATGACCGAAATGAAGCGCCCCATTCGCATAGGGAAGAGCAGATGTGATTAAAATCGTCTCGCGGTGTCTCATTGCGCTGCGTCCATCAATGTTATTTTGTACCGTGCGCTTGATCTTCTACTAATTTGAGAATCGATCCTAAACTCGACTGATCCCCGCTAAGAACGCGCTCTCTGCCAATATGAATGGCGAAGTTGCAAAGATTA
>CAZZLR010000105.1:0-4642 GCA_964655045.1 uncultured bacterium
CCCAAACGATGTTTGTCGACGGAAAGACTTATTTATATGATGGACGTACGGGGGAGCGATTCGATAATCGGGTTGTGGTTGGTTATATTTATATGATGAAATTGAGCCACTTGGTAGCCGATAAGATTCATGCTCGTTCGATTGGGCCCTATTCGCTTGTGACCCAGCAGCCTCTGGGAGGAAAAGCGCAGATGGGAGGTCAGCGTTTTGGAGAGATGGAAGTTTGGGCTTTGGAAGCCTACGGCGCTGCCCATCTGCTCCAGGAGATGATGACGGTCAAATCGGATGATGTGGCGGGACGCACCCGGATTTATGAATCGATCGTGAAGGGAGAAAATACCCTTGTCGCCGGAACGCCCGAGTCGTTCAACGTATTGGTGAAAGAGATGCAAGGCCTTTGCCTCGATATCCGTACCGAATTTGTAAATTAAGTTGAAAGAAGGTTGAAGATGCCCCCTTTTGAAGCAGATGAAGATGTAAAAAGAGCTCATTTCGATAAGTTGACTATTAAAATCGCCTCGGACGAGGTGATTGGAAACCAATGGTCGCGTGGTGAAATCAAAAAGCCGGAAACGATTAATTACCGAACATTCAAGCCGGAAAAGGGTGGATTGTTCTGCGAGAAAATTTTTGGTCCGATGCGCGATTGGGAATGCGCCTGTGGGAAATACAAAAAAATCAAGCACAAAGGAATTGTCTGCGACCGTTGCGGCGTCGAGGTAACCCTTTCGAAGGTGCGTCGCGAGAGGATGGCTCACATTGATCTGGCGATTCCCGTTGTCCACATCTGGTTTTTCAAAACCATGCCTTCCCGCATAGGTAATCTCTTGGGCATGTCTACTGCCGATCTGGAACGAGTGATTTATTATGAAGAGTACGTTGTTACCGATCCGGGCCGTACCGACCTGCAGAAGAAGCAATTGCTCAATGACAACGAATACCGCGAAGCGCAGGAAAAGTGGGGTTCCGATGGGTTTTCCGCGAAAATGGGGGGGGAGGCGCTGCAGATTCTCTTGGCTGGCGAAGATCTTCCATCTCTTGTCGTGGAGTTAAAAGACAAATTACGGAAAACGAAATCGATGCAGGCGCGCGTGAAGCTTGCAAAGCGACTGAAGATCGTAGAGGGATTTGTGGGTTCGACCAATAAGCCCGAGTGGATGGTTTTGTCTCGGGTTCCCGTGATTCCCCCCGATCTGCGTCCATTGGTTCCTCTGGACGGGGGACGTTTTGCTACGTCCGATCTCAATGATTTATATCGCCGCGTCATCAACCGCAATAATCGATTGAAATCTATCTTGAAGCTGAAGACCCCCGATGTGATCATCCGCAATGAGAAGAGGATGCTGCAGGAATCCGTCGATGCCTTATTCGATAATGGCCGCCACGGCCATCCCGTGATGGGCGCGGGGAACCGGCCCTTGAAAGCGTTATCGGAGATGCTGAAAGGAAAACAAGGAAGGTTCAGACAGAATCTCTTGGGAAAACGGGTTGATTATTCGGGACGTTCCGTGATCGTGGTGGGTCCTGAGTTAAAACTCAATCAATGCGGACTTCCCAAAAAGATGGCTCTCGACCTTTTCGAGCCGTTTATTGTAAAGCGCTTAAAGGACCTTGGCTATGTGTATACCATTCGTTCTGCGAAAAAATTAATTCAGAAGCAGGCGCCGGAAGTGTGGGATGTCTTGGAAGAGATGATTAAAGGCCACCCCGTGTTGTTAAACCGCGCTCCGACGCTGCACCGCTTGGGCATTCAAGCATTCGAGCCGGTTTTGATCGAGGGAAAAGCGATTCGCATCCATCCTTTGGTGACGACAGCATTCAACGCCGACTTTGACGGCGACCAGATGGCGGTGCATGTGCCGCTCTCGATTGAAGCGCAGCTCGAGGCAAAACTTCTGATGATGGCTCCGGACAATATTTTTCTTCCCTCGTCAGGGAAACCTGTCGCTGTGCCTTCCCAGGACATGATTTTGGGCCTATATTATCTCATGCATGACCCGATTGTGGTTCCGGACAGGGCGCATAGGGAAACCAAAATTTTCGCCAACCCTGAAGAGGTGTTGATGGCGATGCATTCCGGAGGAAGTTATAACTGGCATGAGGCTCCTCAGGACAATGGACGGATCGACCATTATGGAAGGGGCTTGCACATCCATGAGAAGATCAAGGTGTTGATTGATGGAGGGATCATTGAGACGACGCCGGGGCGGGTGATTTTCAACACGATCGTTCCCAAGCAGCTTGGGTTTCAAAACTATGTTCTGCGCAAGAAACGGCTTTCCGAGCTTGTTCTTGAGTGCTACAAGAAAATCGGCTTGGAGACGACGGTTCGCTTTTTGGATCAGATGAAGAATCTGGGATTTGCGGAAGCGACGAAGGCGGCGATTTCCATGGGAACCAGCGATATCCGAGTTCCTGTCAACAAGCCTCAGATGCTGGCGGAGGCGGCGAAGCGGGTGGCTGTCGTGAAAAAGCAATACGAGGACGGGATCATTACCGAAGGGGAAAGACATTCCAAGATCATCAGCATCTGGACGGAGGTTTCCGATAAGCTTTCCGATGAGTTGTTTAAGTTGATCTATGATACCTCGACGGGAAAGCTCAATCCTTTGTATCTGATGGTGGATTCAGGGGCGCGAGGAAATAAGTCGCAGGTGAAGCAGTTGGGTGCATTGCGCGGTTTGATGGCGCGTCCTTCAGGCGAGATCATCGAGTCTCCGATTACGGCGAACTTCCGCGAGGGGTTGACGGTGATGGAATATTTTATTTCGACGCACGGAGCGCGTAAAGGGCTTTCCGATACGGCGTTGAAAACGGCCGATTCCGGGTATTTGACGCGCCGTCTTGTCGACGTGGCGCAAGATGTGACGGTAACGCGCGACGATTGCGGCACGCTCAATGGGATTGAGGTCGGTGCGATTAAGCAAGGAACGGAAGAATTGCTTCCGATCAAGGACAGGATTTATGGCAGAACGGTTCTCGACGATATTTATCAGCCTGGGGACAGCACAAAGATCTTGGCGCGCGCCCATGATGTGATTAACGCTAAGCAGGCGGAAGAAATCGATGATGCGGGCATTGAGATGGTGCGTATCCGATCTTCTCTGACGTGTGAGAGCCGCCGCGGTGTTTGCGCGAAATGTTATGGCCTGAATCTAGCGACGGGTAATGTAGTCGGTCTGGGAGAATCGGTCGGCATCATTGCAGCGCAGTCGATTGGGGAACCGGGAACGCAGTTGACGATGAGAACGTTCCACTTGGGCGGTATTGCGTCTGCGGGCTTGAGTCCTGAATTGATTACGGAACATGACGGTCTTCTCGTTTACATGGATCTGCGTGTTGTGCAAAACGAGGAAGGGCATTGGCTGGCTCTCAATAAGAACGGGTTGCTCCAGCTCGTACGCGATGAGGGGAGGAGCTTAGAAGATTATAAGAAGTTATTGAGCAGCAAGTCGATCGAGCCTCTCCAGAGTTTTACGATTGAGGTGGGGACAAAGATTTTGTTTGCCGATGGTTCTAAGGTGAAGAAGAAGACGAAAGTCGGGCAGTGGGAGCAGCATAGCAGTCCGATTATTTGCGAGCGTCCTGGGTATGCGAAGTACGATGATCTCGTGGAAGGGATCTCGACGCAGCGCGAGGTGAATAAGCAGACGGGGCAAGTCGAGTTGATCGTCAAACAGCATCGCGGCGAGCTGCATCCGCAGATTGCGATCTATACGGATCCTGATTATGCGGAGTTGGTGGGAACCTATGCGATTCCTTCGAGTGCGGTGATTACAGTTCGGGAAGGACAGTATGTCGCAGCTGGAGTGGTTCTTGCTAAGCTGCCTCGGGGAGCGATCAAGACAAAGGACATTACGGGCGGCTTGCCGCGCGTGGCGGAATTGTTTGAAGCGCGTCGTCCGAAGGATGCTGCGGAGATTGCGAAACTCGATGGCGTGATTGATTTCCGTGGTGTGCAGAAGAACAAGCGGATTGTGGTGATTCGCGATGAGGCGACCGGCATGGAAGAAGAGCATTTGATTCCTTTGACAAAGCACTTAATTGTCCAGAAAGGGGATTCTGTCGTGAAAGGACAGCAGATGACCGAAGGCCTGGTAGTCTTGCAGGAGATTCTCGATATTTGCGGGGTGCGCGAGCTGCAGAAATATCTTGTCAACCAAGTGCAGGAGGTGTACCGCCTGCAGGGGGTAGATATCAATGACAAGCATATTGAGATCATTGCGCGGCAGATGTTGCAAAAGGTGAGGATCGTCGATCCGGGCGATACGACTTTCCTGCATGGCGAGGATATCGACCGGAAGGCGTTCCACGAGCAGAACCGGAAGACGATGGAAGAGGGGGGTAAGCCCGCCTCTGCGGCTCCGGTGCTTCTGGGGATCACGCGCGCTTCGTTGGGCACCGACTCCTTCATTTCGGCGGCGTCATTCCAAGAAACGACGCGTGTGTTGACAGAAGCGGCGAGCGAAAGCAAGACCGATTACATGCTCGATATGAAGGCGAATCTGATTATGGGTCATATGATTCCAGGCGGAACCGGTTATGAGTATCATAAGCGGGTGAACCGCTACATTGAGGCGCAGACCTCGGAAGACCTCGAGATCGACTTTACGGGCGCGGCGGTTCAGTCGTAGCCTATCTG
>CAZZLR010000106.1:0-4602 GCA_964655045.1 uncultured bacterium
CTATATTGGGAAGAATCGGGGAATCCCAAAGGGATTCCGGTGATTTTTTTACATGGAGGGCCCGGCTCCGGCACCGACCCGGGCAACCGTTCCTTTTTTCATCCCGGCATTTATCGCATTATTCTCATGGATCAACGAGGCGCAGGAAAAAGCCGCCCTCATGCAAGCCTTATCGAGAATACTACATGGCATCTTGTTTCTGATATAGAAAGACTGCGCTCGATGCTCAATATCGAACGATGGGTTGTGTTCGGGGGATCTTGGGGAAGCACCTTGGCGCTAGCTTATGCGGAAGTGCATCCACAAAGAGTGATGCACTTGATTGTGCGAGGCGTTTTTTTAGTGAGGAAACAAGAGATCGATTGGTTCTATCAGTGCGGCGCTCATCGCATCTTCACCGATCATTGGGAAAAATTCCTCGCGCCCATTCCTCCGGAGGAAAGAACGGACCTTGTCCGTGCTTACTATCGAAGACTGACCTCGCCGAATCAAGCCGTAAGAAGCGAAGCGGCTCACGCTTGGTCGGCATGGGAAGCTGCCGCGCTCAAGCTGCGCTTTGATCCTTCTTTATATGAACAATTCACACGGTCCGACCACGCCGATGCTTTGGCTCGTATTGAATGCCATTATTTTATCCATCGAGGTTTCTTTGAAACCGATCGCTGGCTGTTGGATCACGCCGATGCGCTGAGTCAGATTCCGGGATGTATCGTTCAAGGACGCTATGATATGGTATGTCCTTTTGAAAGTGCTTGGGAGCTGCACCGAAGATGGCCGAAAGCAGAGTTCGTAGTCGTTCCCGACGCTGGACATTCGGCAAGCGAGCCGGGGATTGTAGATGCTTTGATTCGAGCGACCGATGCTCTGGGCTGATCTGGAAAAAGCGTTTGCGCGCGCTCTCCGTCTTTCTTTTTCTCCAAGCAAAGCGATGTTGACATTTCCCGCCCTCGTCTTATGCGGTTTGATTTTTGTTTTCTGCAGAGCTCTGGCCTTGCATAGAGGCGAATGGGCCTCTATGACTTTTGGTTTCTTGCCTTTTTTACTCTCTTCAGGCGTCTGGCTCGCCTTGGGCGTTCTTCTCGTGCGTCTCCACGATCATGAATCGAGGCAGACACCGCTTTCTATCCGAGATTTGATCCAATGCAGCGCCGACCTCTTGATCGGAACCGTTTATTTTTCTCTCGTGCCTCTGTTAATTTCTCTATGCTTTTGGGTCTCCCTCGGCCTTTTTTTTCTTCTTCAAACAATTCCTTTTGCAGGAAATCTGTTGAGCATTCTTTTTTCTTTCGGTCCTTTTCTTCTCATCTTCTTCGTTCTCCTCCTTTGCTGCGTCAATGTCGCTATCCTTTTTTTTGCGACTCCCTTGATCGCTCTTCCTTCTGTGCAAAAAACTTCTTTATTGAAGCGTCTTGCCTCTCTTTTAAAAAATAGACTTTTGAGCGCTTGTTTTTTATTTTCGACCGCTCTCTTTCCGCTCCTTCTTACAGGAGGGCTTCTTTGCACTGCAGCAGCCCTCACTCGTTTGAGTTTTCTGATTGAAACGCAGGTCTTTGGTTTTGCGATCGAATGGTTTCTCATCATGCTCCCTTGTTCTGCGATCGCAACGCCTGCAGTGATCTTCTTTTTTAATTTTGCGACAGAAAGTTACCGGCTTCTGCAAACACCGGAAAGAGAAGGTTGAATGCGGGTGGCCATTGTAGGCGCCGGGTTAGCCGGCTTAGGCGTTTGTTGGCATCTTTGTCAGAAAAAGGGAGTACGCACAACCCTTTTTGACAGCAGGGGAGTGGGTGGGGGCGCTTCAGGAGTTGCCACAGGTCTGCTTCATCCTTTCGTAGGAAAAAAAGCGCTCCGCTCTCATAGAGCCGGAGAAGGAATGGCGGCGACGGAACGATTGATTGCCGCAGCCGCCGAAGCAATGCAGCGGCCTCTTGCGGAACGATCGGGGATTTTCCGTCCCGCTATCACTGCTCAGCAACAGCAAGATTTCTCTTTGCGCGGACGTCAGGATGAAGAGGCGCAGTGGATGGAAAGAGCGCCTTTTGGCGTTGGCCTCTGGATTCCGGGAGGCATGGCTCTTTACTCCGGCCTCTATTTAGAGGGTCTATGGAGGGCGTGCGAAAAAAGGGGCAGTCTTTTTATCAAACAAGAGATCTCTTCTCTAGAAGAGCTTGATTCTTTTGATGCGGTCGTTCTTTGCGCGGGGTTTGAAATTCTCCGATTTTTCCCCGATCTTCCTCTACAAACGACAAAAGGGCAAACGCTTTTATGCCGTCAAAGAGAAAAACTTCCCTTCAGCCTTGTTTCCCAAGGACATATTACTCCCACGGAAGAGGAATCGATCTGTTGTATTGGTTCCACTTATGAGCGCAACGATCTCTCTTTGGAACCGACGCAGAGCGCTATCTTTTCGTTGAAAGAAAAGATTGCCTCGTTTTATCCTCCGGCTAAAGAGCTCGAAGTTTTGGAAGTACGTGCAGGAATTCGTATTTCCATCCCCTTAGGATACCGTCCGATTGTTCGGAAAATGGATCAAAGAACATGGGTTTTTACGGGACTGGGATCGAGAGGGTTGCTCTACCATGCTCTTTTCGGAAAACAAGTGGCCGATGAAGTCGCATCCCCTTAAAGAGGTTTTTTTAGATGAAAAGAGTGTTGTTCGCGGTCCTTTGTATCGCAGCCGTACTCATCATGAGTTCCTCGGAAAGGCGTTCTCGAATCCGAGCCGCATTCCCATCTTCGCTTGCATTTGCGGAGCATAAAAAAAAGACAAAGCTCGAACCGTCTCCCTATCCGTTGCAAAACCATCGATTTTGTATTGCGGTCTTCGGTGAAAATAACGGAGCTTTTTTAGAAAAAGTTCTACAAACCGTTTTTTTTCAAAATTATGAAAACTTCCATGTTGTCTATATCGACAATGCTTCCGATGACGGCAGTTTTGGCTTGGCTCAAGAAATCGCAGCCGGCGCGTCCTTTTCTAAAAGAATAGATTTTTTGAAAAATGAGCATCCTCTATCGCAAACCGAACTATTGTTGCAAGGGGTCTCTTTTTGCGAGGAAGGCGACGTCCTCGTGCTTCTTCCGGGGAATGATTGGTTGGCTCATGAATGGGTTCTGCAACGGCTCAATCAATACTATGCAGACCCTGATCTCTGGGTGGTTTGCGCGCGATCCTGCGACTATCCTGGTTTTATTCCGGGAGCTATTTTTTCTTTCGGCGCGCAAGGGAGAAAAGAGCCTGCCGGCTCGTCTCAGATCAAATGTTTAAAAACGTTTCGCGCCGCGCTTCTGAAAGAGGGGCATCTGTACCCAAACAACTTGAAGAGCTGTCTGGGTACAGATGCTCAAAATCCTTTAGCTTCTCTCTTCGCAGAAGCTTCGGGACATATTCAATTCGCCCGTGATATTCTCTATATTGTGAACCAAGAAAGATTTGAATGATACGATTTTTCCTATACCTCATCCCTTTATCCTTAGCTTTATTTTTCGGGTATACGTTGGGTTCCGGTAAAAGCTATCCTCGCTCGGCAGATAAAAATATCCTTTCCGCTTCCGAAGAAAAACGTTTTGCCATCGTGGTGCATTCTTATAAAAATGGAGCTCTTTGTGAGAGATCTCTCCGATCGATCCTCGAGCAAAGATATGAGAATTACCGCGTATTTTTCTTCGATGACGCTTCTTTTGACGGAACCTTGGAAAAAGCGCGCTCTTTCATCCTAGAGAAAAATCAGGAAGAGAAGGTTGTTCTTCTGCACAATGAAGAACACTTGGGAGAATTGCAATGTCTTGCGAAAGCTTTGGCTTTTTTATCAGGACAAGAGATCATCATCCCTCTCAATGCAAAAGATTGGATGGCGCATCCGGACGTTTTGCAAACCTTAAACGCCGCATATCAAAATTCTGATGTTTGGATGACCAAGGGAGGCTCCATCCTCTATCCAAGCTATGAGCGGGCTCCGATCGATACACATACGGCCATATCGGCTGAAATCCCGATTTCTTTCTATGCCCGTTTGATTGATCCCTCCTTGGATCATTCTCATCTTCGCCCCGAAAGAAAATTCTACGGTGCATTGCTGCAAAGGCTGGCAAAAAATCACTGTACGTTACTAGATTCTCCTCTTTTTTTTGTGAACCAAGGACAGTGGCGCGCCTGTTCGGATGATTGAACATCGACGCTACGCGAGTCTCCGGGCTTTAGGGGGGGGGCTATAAAATGAGGTTCAGCCACGCCTTGATTTCTAACCCTGCGCTATAATATACTTGTGCCTATCTTGATAGGCTAAGGAGGTGTAGTTATGAATTCTTTGCAAGAAGGTTCTCTGTACAAAAAATACTTATCCCCCCCAAACCAACACAATCCCAGGCCTTAAGGCCTGGGTTTTCACCGACAGCTTTCACGCATTCGATGACTCTATGACATCGACTTTGTTCAATCCATGAGGCTTTTCAAGGCTTTTTCTTGATCTGGTGCGCTGAGCGTTGCCACTGCATATAGGGGTCTTGAAATAATTTTTTCAGAAGTGGTTTCTAAGAACTTTCCCGACCAAAACCGAATTCCTATTTGAACCTCCCCATGGATAAATCCAGGGGATTCCTGACGAA
>CAZZLR010000107.1:0-4555 GCA_964655045.1 uncultured bacterium
CTTCGAACCCCTCCCAACCCGTTTTTGAAAAACCCCGCCCTTAAGGGCGGGGTTTTCCCGCCTCGGGATGAATCTCGGCGATCGCTGTCCCCATCTCCGCAGGGTTACGGATGATTTTTGCCCCCGCCGCAAGGAACGCTTCATATTTTTGTTCGGCTGTTCCCTTGCCCCCTGAGATAATCGCTCCCGCGTGGCCCATTCTTTTTCCTGCGGGCGCGCTAGCGCCGGCAATGAAAGCCGCCACCGGTTTTTTGCCATGGCGTAAAATCCATTCGGCCGCTTCCTCTTCCGCACTCCCCCCGATTTCTCCGATCAATAGAATCGATTTTGTCTGCGGATCTTTTTCAAATTCCCGAAGCGCGTCGATAAAATTAGTTCCGTTCAAAGGATCTCCTCCGATGCCAATGCATGTGGACTGGCCGAATCCCAACTGCGTCGTCTGCCAAACCGCTTCATATGTTAACGTTCCCGATCGAGAGACAATTCCCACCGATCCCTTTTTATGGATATATCCGGGCATAATTCCGATTTTGCATTCTCCCGGAGTGATGATTCCTGGACAATTCGGCCCAATGAGACGCGAATGCTTCGAACTTTCCATCACCCGTTTTACCTCAAGCATATCGCGAATGGGAATTCCTTCGGTAATACAAACGATCAAAGGGATCTCTGCCTCTTCCGCTTCTAAAATCGCGTCCGCGCAAAAAGGGGCGGGAACAAAAATCAACGTCGCATCGGGACCGACGGCTTGTTTTGCCTCATGCACGGTATCGAATACGGGCACCCCCAGCACCTCTTTTCCTCCTTTACCCGGAGTCACCCCGCCGACCAAGCGCGTTCCATAGGCTTTGCATTGCTCGGCGTGAAATTGTCCCGCCGTTCCGGTAATGCCTTGCACAATCACCTTCGTCTCTTTACGAACCCATACGCCCATACTATTCCCCTTTCGCCGCGTGAACGGCTTGCATAGCCGCCTGTTTTAAATCCTGTGCAAAAAGAATCCGGATGCCGCTATTTTGAAAAAGACGCCTTCCTTCTTCCACGTTCGTCCCTTCCAAGCGCACAATAATAGGAACGGCTATGTGCTGTTCTTTAGCTGCATGGAGAACCCCTTCGGCGATTGTCGCGCAATTCATGATGCCGCCAAAGATATTCACGAGCACGGTTTTTACTTTCGGATCAGAAAGGATGATGCGAAATCCTTCTGCTACTTTTTCCTTTGAGGCGCTGCCCCCCACATCGAGAAAATTAGCGGGAGAGCCGCCATAAAACTGAATGATATCCATAGTCGCCATCGCAAGGCCGGCTCCGTTGACCATGCAGCCGATGCTGCCCTGCATCGCAATGTAGGCCAAATCGAATTGCTTCGCCGCAGCCTCCTGAAGAGAAATTTGCGTTGCATCGTAAAAAGAAACGATTTCAGATTGACGGAACAGAGCGTTATCATCAATGCCAAGCTTGGCGTCGATCGCTAAAAGCTCCCCCTCTTTGGTTTGCACAAGCGGATTGATCTCCAAAAGAGAAGCGTCCGATTCAATGAAGCAACGCGCTAGTCCCGACGCAATCGCCGAGCCTTGTTTCGCTTCTTGACCGCTCCATCCCATAAACTTACAAAGACGCAATAATTGATAGGGGCGCAGCTTCCCATTGAACGCAAACGGCATTTGCAAAATTTTTTCCGGCATCTTTCGAGCGATTTCCTCAATTTCCATCCCTCCTTCCGGAGAAGCGATGAGAACCGGCGCCGAACGTTCCCGATCTACCAGGGCCCCCATATAATATTCTTTGGCGATTGCGACCGGCCGTGCGATCAAAATTCTATGAGCGACCACTCCCTCAGGGCCGGTTTGCTCATTAATCATCCGTAGGCCAATCAACTCTTTAGCTTTGACGGCGATCTCCTCGCGCGAGCGAGCGAATTTGACCCCTCCTGCTTTGCCGCGGCCGCCTGCATGAACTTGAATCTTCAATACAGCCTCGTTTAAATGCAATTCCTCTCCTACCCTCACCGCTTCGGCGACAGAGGAGGCCGTTCCAAAATCGGGAATTGGAATCCCGTAGCGCTTTAAAATTTTTTTTGCTTGATATTCATGAAGATTCACAAGGCCTCATTGTGCAGACATTCTCATATATACTGAACGTGACTCAAAACTTATACCAGAAAAAATAGATAATGTCCTATAGAACATTATTTGTTTCTTTTGGTATTAAACCCGTCCCACGACCAAGTTTTGAATCATGTTCAGTATAGATTGCCGTATATAGGATGACCTATTAAAAAAAAAGAGAGGAAAATCAATGGCGGAAGAGGTAAAGTCATCCATATGTTTCATTTTCTTAAGAAAATCGTCTCCCCTTTTTCTAAAATCAAGACGGCGCTCGGTCAGAAAATCCGTTCTCTTTTTTCCCAGCCGCTGGATCAAGAGACGCTGGATCGGTTGGAACAGCTATTTTACGAAGCCGACTTAGGCGCCAAAAACGCAGCCGTTCTCGTAGAAACGCTAAAAGCTCATGCTAAAAAAAACCCTGATCCCAATTCTTTCTTGCCGGCGCTCAAGCAAGAACTGCTCAAGGCGTTTCCTCCTTGCCTTCCGCAAAAGGAGCCAACCGTTCCTCATGTCATTCTTATCATCGGCATCAATGGGTCGGGGAAGACGACGACGATCGCAAAGTTGGCGCATTTTTACCGAGAACAGAAAAAGAGCGTCCTCATTGCCGCAGCGGACACGTTTCGCGCAGCGGCGCTCGAACAGCTGGAAGCTTGGGCGGAGAAGACCGGCGCGCAGCTCGTAAAATCAAAACAGGGCAGCGATCCGTCGGCTGTAGTCTTTGACGCTCTTTCTTCCGCAAAGACAAAACATACGGAAGTCATCCTCATTGACACGGCAGGAAGATTGCAAAATAAAACAGATTTGATGCAGGAGCTTGCCAAGATTCGGCGCACTTGCGCCAAGCAGATTCCCGAATCGCCTCACGAAACCCTTCTCGTTCTCGACGCCTCCCTGGGGCAAAACGCGTTGGATGCCGCACGCGCGTTCCATCAGTTGACCCCTGTCACGGGGATTGTTTTGACCAAACTCGACGGTTCTGCCAAAGGGGGAGCGGCTTTTGCGATTCAAAAAGAACTCAACATTCCCATTGTATGGGTCGGCTTAGGCGAGGCGCAAGAAGATCTCGTTCCTTTCGACCCCGAGCAATATATCGACGCCCTCCTGGGCATCCACCCATGATCCCGCGATTCTGCTATTTTTGATATTAAACTTCAAAAAATGCTAAAATGAAGCAAAGTGGAGTTCGATCTGTTTAACAGACACATAACCAATGAGTTAAGAAAACTAGCAAACATCTATCCTGCTGTTTCCGTAACTGGGCCTAGACAGTCGGGAAAGACTATGCTAGTCAAAACCGTTTTCCCAAACCTTCCTTATGTAAACTTAGAGGCGCCGGATATTCGCGAATATGCCGAACAAGACCCCAGGGGCTTTCTCAACCAATACTCTCATGGAGTGATCCTCGATGAGGTACAGCGCGTCCCCGATTTATTTTCCTACATCCAGGTACGCATCGACGAAAAAAACCAAAAAGGAGAATTTATTCTCACAGGCAGCCATCAGCTTTTATTACACCAAGGCATTGTTCAGTCGCTTGCGGGACGAGTGGGTATGCTATCTTTATTCCCCATGAGCCTTTCCGAGCTTGAGGAAGCTGGCTTTACGGGTTCTTTGAACGAGTGGCTTTTTAAAGGCGGCTATCCACGCGTCTATAAGGATCAAATCGATCCTACAATTGCTTACCGCAACTATCATCAAACATATTTAGAAAGAGACGTGCGAGAACTCCTCCATGTTAAAGATCTCTCTCAATTTCAAAAATTTATTCGCCTGTGCGCGGGACGCATTGGACAGGTGCTCAATGTATCCAGCCTCTCGAACGATGTAGGCGTCTGTTCACATACAGTCAAGCATTGGCTTTCCGTTCTGGAAGCCTCATATCTCATTATTCTCCTTCAGCCCTATTTTGAGAATTTTAGTAAACGAATGATCAAATCACCGAAACTATACTTCACTGATACAGGCCTCGCCTGCTATCTATTAGGCATAGAAAGTGCAGAGTTAATTTCTCGAGATCCCCTCAAAGGAAACCTCTTTGAAAATTTAGTGTTTCTCGAACTCTACAAAACGCGTGCAAATCGAGGTTTGGATCCACGTCTCTACTATTATCGCGATCAACGCGGTTTAGAAGTAGATTTTCTCTGGGAAGATCGAAGAACCTTGATTCCCATTGAAGCGAAGTCCGCAGAAACTTTTACCCCTGAATTTACGCAGGGGATTCACGCCTTTCAAAAAATCGCAAAAGAAAGAGGCGGAAGAGGATATGTCGTATATTCAGGAGAAAGAGAATTTGCAGCGGGAGCAGAGATCGGCGTGTATCATTTCACTCATGCACATCGCATCACCGCTCCTCCTTCTTAAAAATCAAATCGAGCGGTCAAATGGCATGGTATTAAGTCAATACAATGCCATGTTACGATCATCGATTTTCGACGCTTTGACGC
>CAZZLR010000108.1:0-4543 GCA_964655045.1 uncultured bacterium
GGTTTTTTTTTAGAATCTTTTATATCCAAAAAAATGTATACTCCCCCCCATGGGATGCAAAGCCGCTGTCTTCTGTCCTCAAGGTCTTGGCGATGGGATTAATTTTTTTGTCCTATCCAATCAGCTTCATCTCAACGGCTGGCATGTCGACACATATCACAACACGTTAGGCCAACTGCAACATTGGCTACCGCAACTCAATGCAATCCCTTATTCTTCCCTCTCTTCCCTTCCTCGGGTGTTGAATGCCTACGACCATTATTTTATTGCTTACAACGAGGACAATCCACTGCTTCTTCGTCTCATGGAAGAGGGAAAGAGACGTTTTCCGGATCGCGTCCACGTCATCTATATGTATCCCTCGAAAAACATTATCCATGAACCTTATTTCTCCGATTGCCTCACCGACCCGGAATTAACCGTTGCGGAAAACTTGAGAATTTTTTGTTCTCGGATTCTCCGGTTGCCGAAACTGACGCGCAGCAGCGGTTTTATCCCCCCCTTAGGACTCATACACCGCAAATTTCCAAAACGCATTGTCATCCATCCCACTAGTTCCCGCCGCACGCGCAATTGGCCGCGCGAAAAATTCGTCAAGCTGGCTCTCTGCCTGCAAGAAGAAGGCTATGACCTATCTTTTGCTTTAGGAAGCCCTTTGGAACGGGAAGAATGGAAAGAGATGGCCTCGTTGGGATTTTCTCTTCCGGAATTTCCCACATTGCATCCCTTAGCCGAATATCTTTATGAATCAGGTTTTTTGATCGGCAATGATTCAGGGCTGGGACACTTAGCGTCTGCTTTGGGGATTGCAACGCTCACATTTTCGAGAAAAGAAAATTTTGCAAAAATGTGGGCGCCGAGTTTTAGCAAAGGCATCGCGGTCTATCCGTATTCATGGATTCCCAATTTCCGTGGTTTTCGATTCCGCGACCGCTATTGGAGAGCCTTAATCTCGGTAGGCAGAGTGCGAAGGGCTTTTGAAAGGCTTGCCGTGGAAAGCGCATGTCAAAATTAATCCTTTTCTAGGGATGTGAAAACCCAGGCCTTAAGGCCTGGGATTGTGTTGGTTTGGGAGGGGCTTCGAACCCCTCCCAACCCGTTTTTGAAAAACCCCGCCTCTTAAGGGCGGGGTTTCCCGCCTCGGGATCAAAAGCAGCAAATATGACATTATTTGTTGCTTTTGGTATAACCTAAAGAAAATCGACCATCCCAAGGGAATATTTCCATGACCCATGAATCTATTTTCGTTTCCGCACTACGCAGCTTATGCAAAACGTTTTTTGCTCTTTGCGGCCTTTTTCTCGCCTTTTTCTTCTTTGCGTTCATTTATTTTGCTTTCACGAACACCATTCCCATCGAGCCCAAGACAACGATTGCCATCGTTCCTGACGCAGACAATAAGAAAGAGCTTGTTCCGCGGGAGGCGCCTGCGATTCTCCAAATCAAAATCCACGGGGTCATCGGCGAGCCGGGCGGAGTCACCTCCGAGACTCTGGAAGATATTCTCATTGAATCACGTATGGATCATTTAGCCAACGATCGCGTAAAAGGGATTCTCATTCACTTCAATACGCCCGGAGGCACCGTTGCCGATTCCGACTCCATCTATCGAATGCTCAAGGCCTATAAAGAAAAATATCAGACTCCGGTCTATGCCTATGTCGACGGGCTTTGCGCTTCGGGAGGCATGTATATCGCCTCCGCTGTCGATAAAATTTATGCAGGGCCGACTGCCGTTATTGGCTCGGTAGGCGTCATTTTGGGCCCTTTCTTCAATATCTCGGAGACGTTGGGAAAAATCGGCATCCAATCCAAAACACTCACGCAAGGACTCGACAAGGATGCAATGACCCCATTTCGCCCTTGGAAAGAAGGAGAAGATTCCTCTTATAAAGCGCTCACGGCCTACTTTTATGACCAATTCGTCAAAGTAGTCACCGAAGCCCGTCCCCGTCTTGATAAAACAAAGCTCATTCATGAATATGGAGCGCATGTATTCGATCCCATTACCGCACAAAAATATGGTTATATCGATCAAGCCGGTTCAAGCCGCAATGAAGCTCTCCTCGCCCTTTTAGAAGAGGCCAAAATAGACCCCTCCTCAGCCTATCAAGTCATCGAACTGCAACCGAGATTCAATTGGATGCGCGGATTGTCCTCGGGAGCCTCTCTTTTGTGCCAAGGAAAAATAGAACATCGCTTTGATTTCGGCCAACCTAAAATCCGCGATCAGTTTGCCTATCTTTATATGCCGGAATAAGATGGATACGATTTACGTCGTCGATGCCATCAATTATCTTTTCCGCGCTTATTACGCTATAGGCCCCATGAGCAACGGCAAAGGCCAAGCGACCGGCGCTCTCTTCGGATTCATCCGTTCCGTGCAGAAGCTGCGCAAAGACTTTTCCATTGAATATCTCGCCATCGTTTTTGACGGTCCCGATAATAAAAAATCGCGCAGAGCTGTTTATGCCGAATATAAAAGCCACCGCAAAGAGGTTCCGGAAGACCTATTGTCTCAATTTGCACTCGCTCTTCAATGGTGCGCTCTGGCGGGGATTCCGACTCTTTGCATAGAAGGAGTCGAAGCGGACGACACGATTGCAACCATCGCTCTTTGGGCGAAAAAACATTCTCTCAAAACGGTCATTTGTTCCAGCGATAAAGACTTGATGCAGCTGGTCGACGAACGCACTCATATGCTGCACGTCCACAAAGATAATCTGCGGGTCGATTCGGCTAAGGTTCAAGAACTCTTTGGCATCCGTCCCGACCAAGTACTCGATTATCTCGCCCTTGCAGGAGATGCGTCCGATAATATTCCGGGAGTTCCCGGCTTCGGCCCCAAAACGGCTGTAGAGCTGCTTCGGGAATTTGAAACGTTGGATCGTCTTCTGGAACACTTGGACGCGGTGAAAGGAGAAAAAAAACGGGAACGGCTGCGCGCGCACAAAAAAGAGGCTTTGATGAGCCGAGAGCTGGCTGCATTGAATACCAATGTGGAAATCCCTCAACAAAAGAAATATTATTGCATTCAACCGCCCGACCTTGCGCAGCTCAACGCCTTTTATCACGAGATGAAATTCCTTTCTTTGCTGCACGAAAAACCCCCGGTTCCCGCACGGGGGAAAAATGCCGCTTCCTTTCTTCTCATCGACGGGAAACAAGATTTGCAAAAACTCCTTGAACAACTCTCCTCTGCAAAAGAAGCGGCGCTTTATGTGAATGCGATCGCCTCGTCTCCCATGGAATCAGAGCTTTTGGGCATTGCAGTTGCCACAACGCCGGACGAAGCGTTTTATATTCCCTGCCAAGATCAAACCGAAACTCAGTACGCCCTGAAAGCCCTCCGTTCTTTTTTTGCAAACACCCCCTGTGCGTTCTATAGCCATGACGGCAAAAAAATCCAGCACATCTTGAGCAACGCCGGATGCGAACCCCAAAAAATTTCTTTTGACACTATGCTCGCCTCCTATCTTCTTGCACCTCAATCCAAGGACCACGATCTCGACAGACTCATGGCAGAAAAGCTACACCCCCCGAAAATCGATATCCAAACCCTCCTCGGGCAAGGAAAACGGCAAGTTTCCCTCAAAAACGCCCCCCTCGATCCACTCGTTCTGTATCACTGCGAACGCGCTGCAGCGCTTGTAAAGCTCAAAGAATTATTTCTTAACGAATTAAACCACAGACATCTAAAGCCTATCTTATATGAGATGGAGCTTCCTTTACTCTCTGTTTTAGCCAATATGGAACGCTACGGCATTTATCTCGACGCCGAAGCGCTCTCCGTCCAAAAACATGAGCTCCTACACGCCTTGACGGTGGTAAAGAAAAAAATTTTCCACATGGCGGGAAAGGAATTCAATCTGAATTCCCCCATGCAGCTGAGCGCCATCCTTTTCGAGACTTTGAAAATTAAAAAACCCTTTTCTAAAAAAACCACTGTTTCTACAGGAGCCGAAGTGTTGGAAGCGATTGCCGCGCAGCATCCGATCGCGCACGATATCTTAGAATATCGCGCCCTTGAAAAGCTCCGTTCCACCTATGTAGAAGCGCTCCCCCTTTTTATCAATGCGGCAACGGGAAGAATTCATTGCACTTTCAATCAAAGCGTCGCCGCAACGGGAAGGCTTTCTTGCCAAGATCCAAATCTTCAAAACATCCCAGTGCGCAGCGAGGGGGGGCTGAAAGTACGCGCTTGTTTCAAACCTCAGAAAAGGGGTTGGTCCTTCATCGGCGCCGACTATTCGCAAATCGAGCTCAGAATCCTTGCCCATTTCAGCGAAGATCCCGAGCTGCTCCGCGCATTTCGAACAAAACAAGATATCCATGCGCACACCGCCTCCCTTGTCTACGACATCCATCCCGCAATGGTCACCCCCGAAATGCGCAGCATCGCAAAGACAGTCAATTTCGGTATCCTCTATGGCCAAGGTCCGTTGAGCCTCTCAAAACAACTCGGGATACCGCTCAAAGAAGCCTCTGAATTTATCAAAACATATTTTGAAAGATATCCCCATATTCAACGCTACCTCGAATC
>CAZZLR010000109.1:0-4541 GCA_964655045.1 uncultured bacterium
TCGATAAATCGACGATCGTAAATGGCATAGTATTAAGTCAATACAATGCCATGTTGCGATCATCGATTTTCGACGCTTTGACGCGCTCAAATATGACATTATTTGTTTCTTTTGGTATAAGCTCCTGCGGAGAATCGGAGCGTATTTCATGAACGGGTTTTTCGAGGCCCTGGATCGGATGAATTGCTTCATTTGGAGCAAGCTGGCCTTTCTTTTTATCGTGGGATTGGGGGCTTATTTTTCATTCCATTCCCGCTTTTTCCAACTGAGAAAAGTGGGCAGTATTTTGTATTCTTTCTTCTTTTTCTTGAAAAAAGGTACGACACGGGAAAGAGGCATTCATCCTCTTAAAGCTTTTTTTGCGGCGATCGGCGGGATGATCGGCATTGGAAACGTGGTCGGTATTTGTACGGCTGTTTCTCTCGGAGGGCCGGGCGCTGTTTTTTGGGTATGGATAGGTGGATTTTTCGGGATGCTGCTCCAATATGCCGAAGTATACCTCGGGGTTAAATATCGAGAGGAGAATCGGGAACATAACTATAACGGCGGGCCCATGTATTATCTTCCTGCCGCATTTTCTTCGCAGATATGCAAAAGAGGAGCGGCTTATGCAGTGGCCTTTCTCTTATGCGCCTATGGTGTGGAGATCTTCATGTTTCATGTTATGACCGATAGCATGGTGATGAATTGGAATTGCGATCGAAAAATCGTTGTCGCCGTTCTTTTAGTGGCTACATTGATTGTAGCGTTAGGGGGGATCCGGCGCGTCGGCGCAGTGTGCGGCGCGATGATCCCGTTATTCATCTTCTTCTATTTCGGTATGTGCTCATGGGTTCTCATCTGTCATATTACCGTATTTCCCCAAGTAATGCGGGAGATTTTTCAAGGCGCCTTTACTGCGCAGGCGGCGCAAGGCGCCTTTGCGGGTTGTTCTGTCGCAACGGCCATTTCTATGGGTATTTCTAGAGGGGCTTATTCCGGAGATATCGGCATCGGCTACACATCGATTATTTATGCCGAAAGTCAGGGAAAGCAAATACAACGACTCGCTTCCCTTGCTATCGTGGGAATTTTTTTGGACACGTTTGTGATCTGCACACTGAGCCTTTTTGTTATTCTTGCAACGGGATATTGGAAATCGGGGGTAGATCCTTCTCTCATGGTTCAGGGAGCTTTGGCGCTCCACTTTCCCTATATGCATTATTTCATGCCATTTTTTCTCTTCTTGCTCGGCTATACGACGATCCTTGCTTATTTTGTAGTGGGGATTAAATGCGCAAAATTCCTAGCCCCTCGATGGGGAGCGCCCGTTTACTCTCTTTGCGTCTCAGTGATTCTCCCTTTGTTTGCCTTTATCCATGTCAATAGAGCATTTACGATTATGTCTTTGGTGGGAGCTTTGCTGTTGCTATTGAATTGCTATGGAATATTTCGATTGCGCAAAGAAGTCCTGTTTGAAGGAAACTTGTAGAACCGTTTCCGCTTTCGGTACTATCCGTTTTTCGGTACTATTCGTTGCGCTCGAACGGGATCGGTTCCTATAATCAAACAACCGAGGAACGCTTGCAGCAAAATAACTCTTCTAGTATGTTTGTTTTATAAACAAGTTGCGGACAGCGCTTTGCTAATATATCCAGGCAACCTGAAAAGTTGCTGTTTTCAGCTACGCCAAAGCCTCGGGATTGAACAATTGCAATGAGCCCCCTGTTTCTCAGGGTGAGGATGTACATTGTAACTCGTTCAGCTGTAAGAGCTTTCGCTTCGGCTTAAACGCTCGCTTTCTCAAGTTGAGCGGGTATAAAAGTCTCATGGGACGATGAGCAGGGGTCTGCTGCATAGTAAATTTTGACGGTAAGTTGCTTGTTGCTGCGGTCAAAACGGGCTTGGAACGAGCCTCGATGAGATACGATCTCAAAAACAGCTTGCATGCCTTGCAGCCGGTCAAGCTCTGTTTTCGGAACTCCCTGGTTTTAGCTGGGGGGAGATTCAAAGAACCCTCTACGTTATTTTTGATCCCATGAAAAAAAAATATGAACCGAAGTTAGTTGAGAAGAAGTGGCAGAAGATTTGGAAAGAGACTAAGCGTTTTCGGTCTGTCATCGATCCCTCGAAACCAAAATATTATATCCTCGACATGTTTCCCTATCCTTCAGGAGCAGGATTGCACGTAGGGCATGTGACGGGCTACACGGGCACCGATATTCTTGCTCGTTATAAAAGACAGCAAGGGTTCAATGTGCTCCACCCTATGGGGTGGGATAGTTTTGGACTTCCCGCCGAACAGTTTGCAATCCGCACTGGAACGCACCCCTCCGTATCGACAAAAGCCAATATCGATACGTATCGGCGTCAGCTGGAATCTTTGGGGTTTAGTTATGATTGGGATCGAGAAATTGCGACCTCGGACGCTTCTTATTATAAGTGGACGCAGTGGATCTTCACGCAATTATTTCAAAAAGGTTTGGCCTATGAGGCCGAGATGAACGTGAACTTTTGTCCGGCTCTGGGAACCGTTTTAGCCAACGAAGAGGTGGAAGAAGGAAGGACAAAAGAAGGGGGATATCCTGTAGAAAGACGCCCCTTGAAACAGTGGATCTTGAAAATTACTGCGTATGCCGATCGCCTTCTAGCGGATCTCGATTTGTTAGATTGGCCGGAGCACTTAAAAAAGTTACAGTCGAACTGGATTGGGCGCAGCGAAGGGGCGTCGATTGCTTTTGCCTTGGAAGGGATGCAAGAGCCGCTCGTTGTTTTTACAACTGCTGCGCACACCTTGTTTGGTGTTTCATTTCTCGTGATGGCTCCCGAACATCCCTTAATCCAGCGCATGACAACCTTGGATCAAAAAGAGGAAGTCGCAGAATATATTCGTCAGACATCGGCAAAGACTGACTTGGAGAGAACGGACCTGGCAAAAGAACAGACGGGCGTCTGGACGGGGGCGTTTGCAACGCATCCGATCACGGGAAAGAACATTCCGATTTGGATCGCCGACTATGTCCTCATGGGATATGGAACGGGGGCGGTGATGGGCGTTCCGGCGCACGATGAGAGGGATTTTGCCTTTGCAGTCCGTTACGCCCTTCCGGTGATCCCCGTGATCCATCCGGATCTTTCCCACCTTGGCGCGTCGGAGGTCGTCGACGCACACGCAGTGGCTTCTGGAGTCGCACAGGGGACTCTTTGCTGGATGGGCGAGGGGACCATGGAACAAAGCGCCTGGGGCGATCTGGATCTGAATGGGCTGAATCGCGCCGTTGCAAAAGAAAAGATCATCGACTGGCTGGAAAGAAATAATAAAGGATCGCGTACAGTTCATTACAAGTTGCGCGATTGGCTGTTTTCACGGCAGAGATATTGGGGAGAGCCGATACCGATTCTTCATTTTGAAGACGGAACTATGCGTGCTCTTGATCCGGGGGAACTTCCTTTGACGCCTCCGTCTCTTGAAGATTTTAAACCGAGCGCGACGGGGCAGAGTCCTTTGGCAAAGGCGCCCGAATGGGTGGAGATCGTCGATCCGAAGACGGGTAAGAAAGCTGTACGGGAAACCAATACAATGCCTCAGTGGGCGGGATCGTGCTGGTACTATTTGCGTTTTTGCGATCCTCATAATGAGAAAGCCGCATGGAGCGCCGCAGCGGAAAAGTATTGGATGCCCGTAGATCTCTACGTAGGGGGCATTGAACATGCTGTCTTGCACTTGCTGTACGCTCGCTTTTGGCACAAGGTGCTCTATGATTGCGGATTTGTACATACATCGGAACCTTTTATGACGTTGCGCAATCAAGGGCTGGTCCATGCCCGTTCGTTTAAAAAGGGACAAGGGGGCTATGTGGCTCCGGAAGAGGTGATTGAAGAAGCAGGACAGTATCTTTGGCGGAAAACGTCCGAGCCTTTACATGTGCAAAGCGAGAAAATGTCTAAATCGAAACTCAATGGAGTTTCTCCGGATGAGATCATTGAGGAATTTGGCGCCGATGCGCTACGTCTCTATGAAATGTTCATGGGGCCCTTTGATCGAGAAAAATTTTGGAATACAGACGCGGTCAGCGGCTGCAAACGTTTCTTAAATCGATTTTATGAGATGGTCTTCGCTCAAGATAAAGTGGTGGAGGAAGACAGCGAAGAGGCATTGAAAATCACGCACCGCCTCGTTGCTGGCGTGACAAAAGATATTGAACAGTTTCAATTCAACACAGCGATTGCTAAAATGATGGAATTTCTCAATGACTTTATTCCTCTCCCGTCCTATCCCAAGAGCTGTCTATTGAGAGCCGTTCAAATATTGCATCCGTTTGCTCCTCATATTGCTGAAGAAATGTGGGAGCATTTAGGGCAGAAAGAGTTGCTGGCCTTTACGCCGATTCCTCCGGCAGATCCTCAATACTTGGTCGACGCGTTTTCTACATATGTGATTCAGGTCAATGGAAAGATCCGATTGCGTCTTTCGCTCCCGACGAATCTATCGGAAATGGAAGCAACCTCTGCTGCAAAACAGGCTCCGGAAATACAAAAGTATCTGACGGCGCCGATTGCAA
>CAZZLR010000110.1:0-4515 GCA_964655045.1 uncultured bacterium
GAGCTCTCATCCCGCCCCTGAAGGGGCAGGTTTTCTCGCTCGTCCGCGTGATAAACCTCCATTGGGTATCCGTTGAACCTTCGAACCTTCCCTTCATCCCGAAGCGGGCAACCCCGCCCTTAACCCAAGTTCAGTGATCCGCTCTATGGGAATCGTCCCCAAGTTATACCATTCCAAAAAAATAAATTCATAAATTTAATTGACGGAGTCTGCTAGTACCCCGACTTAAAAGTTTTCATGGGTAAACCCTTCATTTTAACCCGCGCGTCTTGAACGGAAAATCCCCATAAGACTTTTGCCTTTTTTGTATTTCGCTCCAGTACATATGCAGCAGTTTCCCTCTCAAGAATCTCTTTGGAACCGATCCGTCTTTTCAGACACTGTCCTCCAAGAACAGAAATTTCGATTTCTGCCATATTCAACCAACTGGCGTGTTTCGGCGTGTGGTGCACCTCTATCTTTCTGATAATCCTTCGGGCTTCTTCAGGTTCAAATGTCTCATAGAGATTTGCCAAGCGATGCGTGTTCAAGTTGTCCATGACAAGCCTGATTTTTTCAGCGTCGGGAAAGTGTTTATCGACCAGGTCTTTCATACATTCAGCAAAATCCTTTTTTGTTCGTTGATCCGTCACCTTTATCTCGCGCCAGCCTACCAAGGGCTGCAGGAAGACAAAAAGATTGCTCGTCCCCTTACGTTCATATTCATAATCCTCACGTTTAACCCGACCGGGAGCTGCGGGGATCGGTGCCATCACATCATCGACCAACTGAACGGGACTTTCATCAAAACAGACCACAGGCTTTTTCTCGTCTAATGACTCCTCGTACAAGTCCAATACATCCTCCATCCGACAAACATACTCATAGTCTACTTCTGGAATACACCAGCTCTTTACCTGCCACGGTTTAATTTCGTTTTTTTTAAAACTCTACGAACCGTATCTTTTGTAATGGAATCAACCAATTCCAGACTGATGCAACGATCTGTCAGCAACTGCATCGTCCAACAGGCTCGGCCTTCAGGAGGATCGCTGCAAGCAAGCGCAATGAGATGAGCCTTGGCTTTTCCTACCAACTTCTCAGGTCTACCAGAGCGCGGCCTCTCCTTTAACGCCGCATCCAAACCTTCCTCGCAATATCTCCGTCTTGTCCAATAAACGCTCGATTCAACGCACTTCAGTAGAGAGGCGATCTCTTTATCTTCTTTGCCCTCGTTAGCGAACAGCGATGAATCTATCCTAGTAATATTATTGGGATAGGTTCCTAAACATTTCAGTTTTCAATTTTTTTTATTTGAAAGATTTGGAACGTTCTTCTAAAGAGAAGATTGAGAGACCCGAGAAATAAACCGGGTGGAATGCATACAAAGGAATGCAACATGATTGGAGACGAACTGTTCATAGAAATCGATACAACCTTGGATCGTTTAATCCGCAATGCGGAAGCGATTACGGGGACGGATATTTCTACAATTCCCCTCCCTGAGCTTGAAGCGTTTCAGAAGACGCAGGAAAGCCTCATTCACCACTTGATTTATGTGGATCAAAAGTTTTTAGAAAAGAAAAAAAACATTGGTGCGGATCGAAGGTCTTCCCGTTTTAAAATCCAAGAAAAACGGGCTCATTTTGAAAAACTCAAGGAATCGTATCAAAAAATCGTCGATGACACCATTGAAGAAAAGCTGCCCATACAGTTAAAACGGCGCAAGAAAAAATTTTTAGTAGCGGGCTAACGAGCGAAGCGCTTCTTCCACCTCTTCGAGATTCGGGAGCACTTCTTCTTCGAGATCCTTGCAATAAGGAATAGGGCAGTTCTTCCCGCCAATTCGCCGAACGGGAGCGTCTAGAAATGCAAACGCTTCCTCGGCGACCGTGGCAGCCAATTCCGCTCCAAAACCGCAATACAAAGGAGCCTCATGCAGCACGAGAAATTTTCCCGTTTTTTTGACGGACGCCAAAATTGTTTCTTTATCAAGGGGCACTAAGGTGCGGAGATCGATCACTTCAACGCTCACCCCTTCTTTATTTAATTTTTCCGCCGCCTCCCAAGCCATTAAGACACCCATCCCCCACGCAACCACTGTCGCATCCGTCCCCTCTTTGACGATCGACGCTTGTCCAAAAGCCAGCAGCTCCTCGACTCCAGGCTCAGGGCGGGCACAAAAAACCCTTTGACGATATAACGCCTTATGCTCCAGGAAAATGACGGGATTGGGATCGCGGATGGCAGACTTGAGCAGTCTCTTTGCATCCGCTGCGTGGCTGGGAATGACAATCTTCAACCCGGGACAATGAGCAAAATGAGCCTCTATGCTTTGCGAATGATAAGGTCCTCCCTGAATATATCCCCCATAAGGCATTCGAATCACCACGGGGCAGTTCCATTCTCCCTTTGAACGGTAATGGATGCTCGAAAGCTCATTCAAGATCTGATTCATGCCGGTCCATGAGTAATCGGCAAATTGAATTTCCGCTACAGGTTTATGGAATCCATCAAAGGAAAGGCCGATAGCAAGTCCTACGATCGTCGATTCTGCCAAAGGAGTGTTGAAGCAGCGCGCTACGCCGAAACGTTCTGTCAGAGTACGAGTCATTCCAAAAACGCCCCCTTTGCCTAAGGCAACATCTTGACCAAATACGATTACGCCCGCATCGCGCTCCATCTCTTCTATTAAGGCATGATTGATCGCATCCATCATGACTAACGGCTCGCCCTGCGCCGTCTCGGAAATTTCCGGAAGCGGGGTCGGCTTGAACACATAGTCCAAGGCAGTGGATCGAGCGGGAAAAGGGATTTGATCCGCAACCAGAGCCGCGGCTTCCACCTGTTCAAAGGCGCGCAGGCGGAAATCAATCAATGCCTCGCGGCTTGCCAGTCCGGATTCGATCAGCCATTGTTCAAAACGGGGAATGGGGTCGCGCCCCTTATCCAAAAGACGCGCCGCCTCTTCTTGATACTTCTGCGGATCGTCGCTACTGCTATGAGGGCCGATCCGAGGCACTTTTGCGACAATTAAGCTCGGCCCTAGTCGAGAACGAGCCTTCGCCACTGCTTTGTCCATCGCAGCCGCAGCCTCCGAATAATCACACCCATCTATCTCGAATACAGACAAACCTTCATATCCCCGGCCGATCTTGGCGATAGTGCCTCCTGCGGTCTGGCTCGTTACGGGAGTCGAAATTGCCCACCCATTATCCTGAATCACCGCGATCAGAGGCAGACTATGGAGAGAAGCGAAATTAAGCATCTCGTGGAAATCCCCCTGAGAGGTCGCCCCGTCTCCGGCGGAAACATAAACCACTTCTTGAGCCCCTCGTAAAACAGCCGATTGAGCTGTCCCGACAGCCTGAAGAAACTGAGATCCTACACAGCTCGATTGACAAGGAATCCGCAAATCCACCTGAGAAAAATGTTCTGGCATCATCCTCCCTCCGGAATGATGCTTGCTGTCGCGCGCTAAGAAAGCAGCAAGAAGGTCCTCCGGAAGACAACCCAGGCCCACCGCAAAAGCTCGGTCGCGATAGTAAGGAAACCCCCAATCGATCCCAGGACGCAGAGCATGTGCCGCAACTGCGCCAATTAATTCATGGCCGTTGACCGAAAGATGGAATGTCCCCCCCTTATTTTGACGCACCCATTTCATCATCTTATCATCTAGGCACCGGGTCAAATAAAGAGTTTGCAAAATGGACAAAACCTTCTCACGGGGAAGACGTTGAGCGTCCGAAGCAATTAATTCCTTGAGGATAGAGGTTTCGTTAATTGTCATGGAAATACGTTAAACTAAATCAGATTAAATTACTTGTTCTTTTTTATTTTAATCTGAGACACTTTTTTAATAGCAAAGCGTCTTTTCCTCGAAGAAGCGGTCTCCTCTTGCCCCTCCTCTTTGCGAGGACGGCCCCTCTTCTTAGATAACACCGATTCCGAGGCCGCTTCCACCTTGGGCGCTGATGAATCTTCATACATTTCAGAGGCTTCTTTGAACTTCGGCTTTGCCAAAGGCGGTAAAGATTTTCTTGACTTATCGCCCCCGAAATATTTATCCGCCCCGGAGAGTCTATCCGAGAGATGACGCAAAGACTCTAAGCGTTGGGAGAGGGCTTCCAGTTTCTCGTCCACCTTAATCCGGGAACTTCCCTTAAGGGAGGCCAGCAGATGTCCTTCGCTTTCAAATTTCGCGGAAAAAGTTACGGAAGCGGCGGAAGCGATATCGGGAGTATACAAGAAACTACGGCAAGCGGGAGGAACTTGGGTATAAATATCTACCGTCATCTGAGGCTCGAGTTCCACTTTCACGGCTTGCTTCGGAGGACGCCCCCTCTTGGGGCGGGGGTTCAAAGCTTCGTTCGAATAATAGGTCTTCGCTTTCGCAAACAATGCTTCGCGCGCTGAAAGAATATCCTTAGATGCCTTGGATTCAAAGAGAGCCCGCTTCACTTTTTCCAAAAGATTCTGCGTCAGATCGAGATCTTCTTCAAAAACAAATTGAATATCGTTTTGACGCAGCCATTC
>CAZZLR010000111.1:0-4417 GCA_964655045.1 uncultured bacterium
AGGCTGATTGTTTCCGCTCAAGTCTTTGCAAAAAGGGTGCAGAAACATATTTCCGAAACGGAAGAATCGAAGCAATTTTTCGATATGACAGGAGGGGTGAATCTTCACGAAATCCGATTATCCAATAATCTTCAAAAAGCCTTGCAATTTCTCAATGATCCCAAAAATATCTCTTGGCGTTTGCTGTTTGCCCAAGAGATGGCTTCCATGCACATTCGCGATTACAAGAGTAAAGTCGTCAGCACATCGATCCACTGCGTCAGCCAAGTAGCAAGAGGCTGCGCATTTTCAGGAACTCTTTGGAACTATCCCACATATCATTCGGAGTTGGATGTCTCTTTAGATGAAGGGACGGAAGGATCGATTTTGAATGTATTGATGCGCAAAAATAAAACAATCCATGCCGTAACAACTACGAAAGAAGTGATTCAGCAAGCTTGCTCCAATCCCAAAATGCGTGCTTTGGTGGATGGAGGAGGTCTCTTAAAAGATGAACCTGCCATAGAAATTGCTCAAGCGCTTTTGCAGCAACATCGGGATCCAGCCGTTGAAGGGGTGATTTATTATCAAAATAATGCCTTCTATCTTATCAAAAAAGGAAAAGTCAATTCTCAAGTTCTAGCCAACACCAGACCGGAGACAATTCAAAAGGAGGGAGTTTCCATTGACGGCGTGGTGGTCTTCTTCGATGAGCTTCGCTCTACAGGAACAGATTTTTTGTTGAAGAAGGATGCCGTGTTTGTCAATACGATTGATAAAAATATGACAATGCGCTCTTTTCTCCAAGCCGTTCTCCGTGCGCGTCAGATTTTTAAAGAACAAGAAGTTGAGTATGTGATAACAAAAAACAGCCAAAAAGAAATGTTCCGAGGAGGGACGTCGCTCGAAAATATTTTGTATACTCTTGTGAAAAACGAAGCGCTTTCTTTGAAAAAACAAAAGATGATCTCCTGTTTTTCGCAGATTTACAACATTGTCCGCTCGGAAGCTATGCAAGAGATCTTGAGCAGTCGTCCCTCGGTAGGGCTCAGCTTGATGATTCAAAAGTATCAATCTTATTTTATTCAGAATACTCCAGTCGATCCCTATGAGCAGTTTGCACGCATTGAGAGCCTTCAAAGCGCAGAAAAGGTTCTTTCAGAGCGGGCTCAAAGTGTCCTGGATTCAAGTCCTTTATCGAAAGAAGCTAAGGAGAAAGCTCAGAAAAAGATGCAGATCTTGCTTGAGCACTTAATCCCTCTGTTTAAAGAGGAGCGGCTTCCTTGTCCGGAACAAGGAAATTTAGATATGGCGATGGAGGTGCTTCAGGAACAAGAGCAGGAGGAGGAGCTTGAGCTGGATACGGAGCTTTCGCAGGAGAGAGAATGCTATGAAAATTTTGGATCTCTGAGAGCCTCTCGAGAAATTCCATGGACTGTGGAAACATTTGCGAATGAGACGGCGCAAAGAAAAAAAAGCATTCCCTTCGTTCTTAAACAGTCCTATGGGAATAGAGGGGCGGTTACGACAGAGGAATATGCTTCCCTATTTCCTCAGAATCTTGGGATGACCTTTAATTTTGAAAAAACAGCGGACTGTCTTCTTCCCGTGTTTCATCCTGCCAGTAAAAGACCCGGATTTGTATTAGTGGTAGAGAGGGGAAATGAATATGAATGTTTATTTGTATCGGAAGCGGAAGCCGATTTTTGTAAACAAAACCCAAACAGTTTGAGCCGGACCTATTTTCTTATGAACCTCAAAGGAGAACTTGAGGTGGAGGGGGAAACGGGTTGTTTTCAGGCATTTCTAAAGAAGAACGAGGAAAATTTTAAAAAATCTTTATGGTATATCAATCTTTTTGCAGGAAACATCAGTTATATTGAAGAAGAGAAAAAGCTGTCTCAGCAACTTTGGAGCAAAGAACTAAAGAAAAAACTGAGTCGATTCATGCTTTTGCGGACTCGAAGCAAGCAAGAGGTGCGGCGTATTTTACAAAGTGATTGGATCGATCTGTCCTGTATGCAAAAAGCGAAGATTTCATTTACATTCGTATGCGCTTACCGAAGGGAACAGATCCGAAAAAAGCAGGTAGAGGAGATTCCTACGCTGGGCAGGGAGGGGGTGGAGAAGATCGATCCGGAAGAAGTGGAATTCTTGAAGGACGATCAGTTGCGGTGGCTCTCTACGGAACAGCAAGTAGAGGCTATCCCCGAAGGTCGCTTGGGCGTTTTTATCGAGCAGAATCGAAATAAGATCGCTCCGCTGGAGCTTCTTCCTCCGGAGCGGGTGCGTTGGATTCCTGAAGAAATGCGCCCTCAGATCAGAAAGCCGAAGCTGCTGGAAGCGCTGCAGAATTTGCCGGGCGCGGTACTTACCGAGGAGCAAAAAGCGAGGCTCGCTCTGCCCGAGATTTTGCTTGCTCCTTTGAGTGATTTGAGCGAAGGGCAGCATAGAAAAGTATTGGAAGAAGGGAGAGGCGAGCACTTTCTTGCCATACGGAGCCGCTTGCAAAAGACTTCTTGTTTTTATCAGTGCATCTCCCTGGATGCGACTTTGCAGAGTGGAACTCTTGAACCAAAGGAGCTGAGGCTTCATATAGAACGTTGGGTCGAGACCTCAAAGGAATCGGCGAAGGAAGTTTGGACAACGGCTATTTTTCCCGTGCTGCGTCAGCGGAACCTTCTTGAAGAGATGCATCGGGAGTATGCTTCATTGCCACAAGAGTCCGAAGAAAGGAGACTGTGGATGAGGCATATCAAACCATGGATTCAAAGCTATCAGCGGATTGAGGAGCTGCCCGATATGGCCTATGAATATTTGAAAGAGATTCCTGACAATCCGAACCAAGAGGAAACAGAGCAGCGCGTTCGGGCGGTAGAGGATCGGTACTCAAGCTTTTTCGATGTGCCGAGGCATTTGAGAGGCTATTATAAGCCTAATCATGTTTTCTTTATGTTTTTGCGCTTTCTTCTTCAAGTGTTCGCCTTTTTCCGCGCACTGTTCGTCTCTCGGAGAGAGATTCCAACCTAGGAAGCAATACAAAAGCAACAAATAATATTTGTTTCTTTTGGTACAAGAGGGCAGACACCCTCTAAGATCCAATATCCTTGCTATGAGACAGTTATGTTATCTGTCATAAATGCAAAATAGATGTGGCATTCTATTTACATTTGTGATATAATTTATTGAATAAATAAAATGGTGTGATTGTGGTATCTAACATTAATAGCTGGTATTTTATCTATAGCAATAGAAGGGCCATCCTCGCGGTTGTCATGACTGTTTCTGCAGTGGCTCTCGTTGCACTTGCAGCGCTTTGTTTTCCTGCCTCCTTTGGAGTTCTGGGGGGTTGGGCGCTTGCTCATGGTTTTTCCTTAGCATTTTTACCCTTAGCTGCTAAGGTCGGCCTCGTGGCAGCTCCTTTCCTTTGTGTTCTGGGGACTGTAGGAGTGGTCATTATTTCGCGACCGATTGAAAAGATTCCCTATTCAGAGGTGGATGTAACAGGCAATTCGAGTAGGAATGTAATAGACAGTATGATTTGGAGTGTAACAGAAGATTTTAATTTAGACGAATCTATCATAAATTATGAACCCCTCGAATGAGGACGACTGAACCCATCTTTGATGGGTTCGTCGCCGGGGACGTCTGAGTATAGGAGCCGTCTTGCTATCTTGAGCGATATTGCGCTATACTGAGGACATGAGCCGCAGAGCTGTTGATCCTTCAGAAATTATTCTCGACGCGTCGAGAACAACGCGGGCACAACCTTTTTCTCCTAGTCCTTGGATTCGCTTTGTAAGCCGATTTCTCGATTATTCCTGGTTTTTTCTCCTCTTATGGGGAATTAATGCATCCCTTTTGAAAGGACGTATCTCTACAGCAAGATTTGAATCCTTTGCGCCTCTTGAGTTTGCTTTGTGGATTCCCATAGAGGCCGTTTTTTTGGCCTGCTGGGGGACGACTCCTGCAAGAAAATTTCTTGGCATCCGGCTTTGGCGGGGTCGTTCTAAAACACTCCCCCTGAAGATCGCTTTTAAAAGGAGCATTCAGGTTTGGTTTCGCGGGCTAGGAATGATGATCCCGGTAGTGAATGTGCTTTGCCTTGGTTTTAATTATTATCGATTGATTGCGATAAAAACGACTTCCTGGGATCGGGAAGAGGCGATTCATGTTTCTTATACGGCTATCGCGCGCTGGCGCGTGGTCGGTTCGGCGATTGCAGCGGCCGCTGTTTTATTTGCCTATTTTCGAAATTCCTAGAATTTTGTAGAATCCCGATTCATGCAACGAAAAAAGATTCTTTTTTTTGCAACCCCCCTTTGTATCGGCCTTTTTTTTTGGCTCCTGCCACCACCTGCCGGGCTGGATTTAAAAGCATTGCGCCTATTTGCCATATTCTCCGCTACGACCGCGGGGGGGATGTTAACACCGTTGC
>CAZZLR010000112.1:0-4382 GCA_964655045.1 uncultured bacterium
CTTAAGGACGGGGTCTTTTCAAAAAACGGGCGGGGAGGGGTGGGAAGTCCCTCCCCAATCAATACAATCCCAGGCATTCATGCCTGGGTTCACTTTTTTATTTAATAAAAATAATAATCATGTTATAATATAATCATGATTTCCGAATTAATAACAAGAAATGTTGCGTTGTTCAGTAATGAGCAAGAGCCGCAAGAATCGTTAGTATTTACGGACGCGGGTGTTGCAATGCGTCTTGCAAAAGCTATTTTGATTGAGCTCGGCGCGATTGCGGACTGTATAATATCCGTTCCTCTTTCTTCAGTCTGGGCGGCGCGATCCTTCATCTGCCTATGCAGAGGCGATATCGCGGATGCGCGTCACTCTATATACCGAGCTGGCTCTTCTTTCATAGAGATGGTCTCTGCCTGCGTTCGCTTTCCTCTCCTTTGCATCCAAACAGCGTACAAAGAAAAGGGATGCCTCCGGATCGAACGAGCAGAAAGGCTTACGTATGAGAGAGAAACAAGAAAGGACAGCCTCTCCACAGTGAGCATACGCACGGATATAGAAGACAGGCTCACGTACTATGAGCGGCGGGACACGGATCGCGAGGAAGTGGATGATCGCAATAAGCCGCCAAATAATGGGGAAAACTGTGAGGATTTTTGCAGCTGTAAAGATTCGTTTCAATACTTTTCATTGGATTATTCCACAGAAGGAAAAAAGATCGAGAAATTAGAAGGTCTGCAAGACAAGAACGATGTGCTGCTCGAAAAGAATTTAGTACTGGCAAAAAAGAACAATGTACAAGAGTTGTCGCTCCCCTTATTTTGTCTTAGTTTATTTACGAAAATCACACAAGAAGTTCCTGAAGATTGCTGGGAGAATGCGTGGAACCTTGTGTGTTGTACTTTGAAAAAGCTTTTCCCTCCGATACAACGCGTTGTGATCCAAGAGGATGCCCCTTTATCGAAAGGGCTGCGGATAAATATTGATTTTGGCAAGGAGCAGAGTACAAAAGTAACCCTTTTGGGCTATCCAGGAGTTTTGTTGTCTCTGACAAAATCTATCGTGGCCTGTACTGTGTCATGGGATGGAACCTCGCGCAAAATATGTCTCTTCATAGAGTCAGGAGCGATGACAGCTTAGGTGCCAATCAACCGGCTGCTACATCTAACTGTCAATTTGCATCAAATTCATCTCGATCCTGCAGATGCCGACGATCCCCAAGTTACTTTGAACGGGAAATGGAGTGCGATCTGTTATCCCTACTCCTGTTCTTTAACTGATTATAAATATCTTATACAAGAAATTAAATGGGCATGAGCTTGTTTTTATTGACAAATCGGTCGTTTTTTCTTTATAATATTTTATTAAATCGAGCCCATTGCTAGGAACGTCCTCAAACAACCTGAGAAGGTGGGCGTTTAAGCCGGAGCGAAAGCTCTCGCGGTCGGAATGATTCACAAGGTGGGCCCACTTTTGGTATAATTTCGAGGATTTGGCGCAGTCTAGATCCCAACTTTTCGAGTTGTTTGGGTATAGATTGATACATAGGTTGTGGTGTGACAGTTTCCAATTTAGAATCGTTAGCTCAAAAAATCGCAGCGATTGACCCATGCTTGGTGGGCCGGCTTCGATATTCTCCGGAAGCGTCGAGAATTCAAAAGATATGGCTCGATTTTTGTTACATGATACGAGTGTTATGGTATCGGTGTTTTCATGATCTAGATTCTCTGCTGGAGAAATATCAAATAGAGGAAAGTAATCAAGCAACATTTCTCAATAATATAAAAGATTTTATCGAAAATCCTGAAGGCGAGGGGAAAAAGCAGGAAGTGCAGCGGCTCAGACGCGTTCTTTTCTCTTTGTTTCCAAAACATAGCATTCAAAAAATGGAATGGGCCGTCCCGTCTCTCGACAATCCCGTTGCATGGAAGATTTCGTTTGAAAACTGCGTAATGACGAAACTCAATGATACTCGAGGAATTTCTCCTTACTGCAACGAGAAATCCAACAAGATAGCCCCGGTGCTTTGCTCTATGCAAAAACAAGGAGAGGACTCCTGGCTGCTTTCTTTTGACAAGGCAACGGTTGTGTGCGAGGATACAGAGCGTCGCGGGTGTACCTTTGTTCAGAAGGTAGGGTTTTCTGTTGTAGAAAACAAGTTGGATTTGTACCTAGATCTAGGTCCATTGAAAGATGTGGAGTCCCATTCTTTTAAGGATCGAGAAATCATTGTTTTACAAGAACAAACTGTCTTATAAGAAAGAATCTCTTCTCTCGAGGAAGAAGAAGAGTCCTTTTTTTCTTGTAAGGAGGAGTTGGAGACGTCCTTGATCTCCAGTGAGGAAGCGAGAGAAGAGGAAGAAAAACGTTTCCATGGGATTTCGTTGACACAATACCTGATATCAGAATCCTGTGAATCCATCGCGCAGACTCCCTTTCAAGAACGATTAGGTTTGATTTTTCAAGCGTTTTTTCCGCCGATTACACAGATAGATAATGAGGCTGTTAATGAGAATCAGGTAAAGGGGACATTCACATTTCAAGACTCCTCATCATGGAAGAAGACCGCTGCATTTAGCCAATTTTGTCCGCCGGTGTGGTTTGTTTTTTGTAAAAACCTATGTTCCTTCACATTATCTTACGAGAAGTCAGGCTGGATGTCTCTCGCCGTGGAAAAATCGGTCGTACAGGTGGGTATTTGGAGATGCAGTGCGTTTCTCGAAAAGATCGAGTTTTCATCGGATTCGGTGGAAAAGGAGAATAAGACAGGAGCATTGACGATACGCCTCTACCCGGATCAGGAAAGTTTAGGTTGGAGTTTTAAAAACGTTGTCCCTTTGGTGAGTAGTGATTTTAAAAATTATGGCTATGCCTCTATGCGGGATCAGCACTTAAATTGGCTTGCAAGCTGTCCATGGAAGGTGTGAAAGGCGGCAACGCTCATATGTAATACCAAAAGAAACAAATATGACATTATTTGTTTCTTTTGGTATACATGTGGAGCGATCGATCGATTTGATCGAAGTCTATGTATTGTTCGACAAGACGGATTGCCTCTTCAATTTTTAATCGATCATCTTTACAGATTTTGGCTGTCGACGTATTAATCATCTTCATGACTGCCGCACTGCTCAGAGGAACATAAATCATGGGAATGTCCGCAGAGCGGATCTGCTTCATCAAGGCATGGCTTGGCGCCTTGCTGCCGGTGAGAATCATCCCAACACCTAAGTCGGAAGAGGGGTCAAGCACCCTGGCATCCCAATATTTTGCCAAAGTGGCGAGAATAATTTCTTCTCGGCTAGCCGGAGTAATCATCAACTCATTTTGGATCACTTGCATTTCATACGTCTCTAGGGGCGCCGCGACAAGACGAATGGCTTGAAAGTGGCGCAAGCCGAAAGATGCGCCGCTGAGAAGCCGCACATCAAAAAGCTCTTCAAAGTCCCGCATTGTCGGAGTACTCAAAAATGAATCGTAAGGAATACACCCTAAAAGGGGGATTTTCCATTTCTGCAACGCTTTTTCCATATATTCGGCAATCATTTCCCTCTTGTCGTCAAAAACCCGGTTTAAGATCACCCCCGCGATCGGCACCTCGTATTTTTCACATTGCGCACGATTTAAAGAAAGTTCATCAAAGCTCGATCCTAATCCTCCGGAGGCTACTAGGAGGATGGGACTTTTTACTAAAGCCGCCACTTGGGCATTATTGAGATCAATGATCGAGCCGACTCCCGTATGCCCCGTTCCTTCAATCACCGATACATCGTGCGTTTGTGAAATAATGTGGAAAGAATGGAAAATTTTTTGCTCTAGATCGCGATGAACGATTTTTCCGTCCAGATAGTCCCGCGTAAATCCTTTCGGCAATAAGACTGGACTCATTTCCTCTTCTCCGCTCTCAAGTCGAAAATGGTTTTTAAAGAGCAAAACGTCTTTATCAACCGAAATACCTTCCTTTGTTTCAACGTGTTCTTGGCCAACCGGCTTCATATAGCCCACCTTGCCATAACGCTTGCGCAGACCCGCGACAATGCCGAGACACACCGTCGTCTTGCCGATATTTTGCCCTGTTGCCGCGATGAAGAGCGATTTTTTTCTCATACTTCCAATCTTATCTCTCTGTTTTTTTCATTGAAATAAAAATTAAATAACCATTACAGCATAAAAGAATGCGCTATTTTATTTTTCTGACGCCTCTTTTTTTAGGATTGGTCGGATCGTGTATGTCCTTTGGAAAACAAGAAGATCTTTGCGAAGAGATCGTAAGCGTATCGGAAGTCCCCGAGCCAAGGGAGCCCATTCATTGGCATAAACGCTGGTAGGCGATATAGTAAAACAACTTCTTAAATTATACCAAAAGCAACAAATAATGTCATTGCTTTTGG
>CAZZLR010000113.1:0-4333 GCA_964655045.1 uncultured bacterium
CATCTACCTAAACATCGCATCATCTACTCCTTGCATATATCCAAACAACTTTTCAAGTTGTTTGGATATATTATATAGAACCAAGAAAACCAATCCCACACATATTTTTCGTCGCTTTCCGAAACAACTCCCGACTCGCGAATCGAAACCAAATATCTGTAAAAATTTTCATAGAAACCGTACAATGAATTTGATGGAAATCATCCTCATTATTATTGTCCTTCTCAGTCTCTTCTTTGATTATACAAATGGCTTTCACGACGCTGCTAATGTGGTCTCCACAGTCATAGCCACGCGGGCGCTCCGTCCGCTTTCTGCCATTGTTATGGCCAGCGTACTGAATTTTCTAGGAGCCACGCAGATCAGCGGGGTCGCGCAGACCATTGCTGATGGGTTGATTCAGGCCGGCGATACGACGCAGATCGTCATGCTTTGCGCCATACTAGGAGCGATTGTTTGGAATCTTGCAACCTGGTACTTCGGGATTCCCAGCAGTTCCTCTTATGCTTTGATCGGCGCTTTAATCGGCGCCTCATGGATACATCGAGGCCATCAAACGATCCTTTGGCCGGAAGTGTTCCAAAAAGTATTTCTCCCCATGCTCGCCTCGCCCCTCATCGGATTTCTTTTCGGGCTAGGGACGATGAAACTTTTATTCTCTTTTTTATCCAAGAGACCCAGCGCTGCGAACTTGAGTATTTTTAAACACTTGCAAATCGGCTCGGCCGGAATCGTCGCTCTCGCCCATGGGTTAAACGATGCGCAAAAGAGCATGGGATTCATCACACTCAGCCTTTTTTCCGCAGGCTTTATTCAAAACACGGAAATTCCCTTTTGGGTGATTCTTTCTTGCGCGCTCGCCATGGGTCTAGGCACGGCCACCGGCGGATTCCGGATCATTCAGACAATGGGATTTTCCATTACAAATATCTCCTCAGTCCAAGGCTTTGCCGCAGAAACTTCTACTTCCGCGGTCATCCTTGCTGCGAGCTTTTTTGGAATGCCCGTCAGCTCAACCCATGTCATTACAGGAAGCATTACAGGAGTTGGGACGGCTAAAGGGCGGAGCGCCGTGCGTTGGAACGTGCCGCAAAAACTTCTTGTCGCTTGGATTCTCACGTTCCCCGGATCTGCGCTCACCGCAGCATTTTTTTATCTCCTGCTGCACTCATTCTTTCATTAATTTCTTTCAGTCCAATTTGCGCGCAGCCCAGCTTTTCCACGGAAATCCCTGCCGCGATATTTGCAATCTGGACAGCTTCATCCAAAGACAGTCCGTTTGCTAGGCCTGAACATAAGGCTGCCAGCACCGTATCTCCGGCTCCCGTCACATCCTTCACCTCGCGAGACCGGACAGGAAAATCATTTCTTTTCCCCGATCGTTTAAACAGAGACATCCCTGCCTCGGATCGGGTAATCAAGAGTTGCTCTACGTCCGTCAAAGAAAAGAGAGCAGAAGCAACCTCTTCCAATGGCGTCTCCGGAGGAACGTTCGCAGCGGCGTAGGCCTCTTTCTCGTTCGGCTTCAGCAACGTTGCTTTTTTATATTTTGAAAAATCAATCCCTTTTGGGTCAATCAAGCAAGGAACATTGTGTCTTCGGGCAATCTCGATGGCAGACGCAATGAGGCGTTGTGATAAAAATCCCTTGCCATAATCTGAAAGAGCCACGACTTGCACAGAAGCGGTCGCAGCTTCCAAATAGGCAATCGCCGCCTCTTCAATAGAAGAAGAAACAGGGGAAATTGTCTCGAAATCAACGCGCAAGAGCTGCTGGCTTTCCGCAATTAGACGATTCTTCACAGGGGTTTTGTATCCCTGTTCGGAGAAAAACGCCTGTACGCGCGCACCAGCCTTTTGCAGAATACGGCGCAACCGCTTTCCTTCCGGATCCACACCGACTCTACCCGCAACATAAACCTCTCCTCCCAGAGCTGCAAGATTTAAAACAACATTACCCGCTCCTCCGGCGCGGGATTCTTCCCGCAGCGCTTCTAGTATGGGAACTGGCGCTTCGGGCGAGATCCGCTTCACTTTTCCGATCGTATAGGTATCAAGAAGAAAATCGCCTAAGACGAGGGCGCGAAACTTCCCCATGCGTTGCAAGGCGTTTTTCACCATGACATCCCCTTCAGTAAGTATTGTCGCACATATTCAGAAACGCTTTCCTCGATTGACATCGATGCAGGAGAACCAAATATTTTTTGCCATTTTTGCATGTCGGCGCAAGTATAGTTCTGATATTGACGACTCAAATCGAAAGGCATCTCGATATAAGCGATATTTTCCTTTTGTTCCAAAGCGCAAAATAAGGCTCGCGCCAGCCGATTCCAAGAAACCGCTTCTCCAGATCCGATATTGTAAATTCCCGTGCAATGACGGAACTTCGGATCGAGCAACCGGCAAGTCATCCGCACGGCGTCTTTCACGTAAAGAAAATCACGCTTTTGCTCTCCATCGGCAAAACGGTCAGGATCATTGGATTTATACAGAGAAATCATTCCCTCGGTTCGAGCGATCCGCGTCATCTTCCACACCATAGACGCCATACGCCCTTTATGATCTTCATTCGGGCCGAAGACATTAAAATATTTGAGCGCCGCAACGCGATGGAATACATTTTCTCTTTTCATCCATAAGTCGACCAGCTGCTTTGAAAAGGCGTAGAGGTTCAAGGGCTTTAAATTTTCAAGACATGCCTCATCGTCGGAAAATCCCATCGATCCATCACCGTACGTCGCAGCGCTGGAAGCATAAATGAACCGTTTCCCGAAAGAAAGAGCCCATTCAGCAAGCCGAATGGAGAAACGATAATTGTTTTCCATGAGATAGTCGCCATCTTTCTCCATCGTATCCGAACAGGCGCCTAAATGGAGTATGGCCTCTATCTCAGAATCTCTTCCCTTCAGCCATTCAAAGAGCTGGTGGCGCGAAAGTAATCGAACAAATTTTTTTCCAACCAGGTTTTTCCACTTCTCCCCCTGCTTGAGATCATCGACTAAAATCAAGCGGTCATGACCTAGGTCGTTTAAAAAACGGACGGTTCCGGAGCCAATCATCCCTGCCGCGCCTGTAATTAAAATCATAGACTCCCCTTTTTTCTTTCTTTCACCCACGAGCCTAACCCACACATCCCGCCGAAAGCAACAAATAATACCAAAAGAAACAAATAATGTCCTATTTGAGCGCGTCAAAGCGTCGAAAATCGATGATCGTAACATGGCATTGTATTGACTTAATACTATGCCATTTACGATCTTCGATTTATCGACAGCTTTCACTCAGCTGAAATATGATATACCCAAATGATTTCAAGGACATGCCGGACAAGAACCCGCTGTGAAATCGCTCATACTTGGCGTAAAATTCAAGGTTCCTGTATTGCCTCCCTGATCATCATACATAAAAGATGATGCCGGAGAAGAATAGTTATAGAGCGTGTAGTTATCCGGCAAAGCCGCGCCAATGCCATGATTATCTTTCAAAGCGATACAGATCGTTCCGCTGCCCCCCAATGTTGCAGAATCTAAACCGAAAATTCCTTGAGGGGTGTTGCCGCTCACGCTATTATTCAAAAAGAACACGCTGAGATTGCCACTGCCCAATACCGCAGATCCCATTCCGCCTCCGAGTCCCGGAACGGGAATCGCAGGATTGTTCCCGTGAACATTGGAGACAATGTTGTTCTGCACGATTGCACTTTGGCATACAGGGCTTTGATTTGTAGCTGCTATTCCAATGAAGCCCCCATCATTTCCATAGATAGTGTTGCCGTCGATCACCGCAATGAGCTTCCCTGTTCCAAAAGGCGCTGTAACAATTCCTATTTCATTTTGCATGACCGATCCAAGATAAACTGTATTACCAGAAGCATCTATATAGTTGTCATTTGTACTTGAGTTTATCAATGTAATTCCATTTCCTTCTATATTAGAAATCGTATTTTGTTGCACATTTACAGAAGATATGGATGTGCCAACAAACGCGGAATCGCTCCCGCCTACAGAAATCCCATTGCTCTGAAAGTTCGTTAAAGCCGATGCGATAGGAGCAAAAAAGACGATATTATCGGAAATATTTCCCTCCGTTAATACAGAGGTCCCCTGTGCGCTCATTTGAATGCCGGAAGGACCTGTATTATTGGCATAGGTAGGATTAGAAAAGGTAACGTGATTTCCCGATATGGCCACTGTTGCGACAGTAGATCCGTCATTAAGATAGGATTGTATTCCTGTCGGACCTGTATTTTCTTGATAAGAGGTCATTGGGAAAAGAATAGTGTTATTAGAGACAATAATATCTCCTATAATTGCAGAATTGCTTCCTCCTACGGA
>CAZZLR010000114.1:0-4247 GCA_964655045.1 uncultured bacterium
GCCCCCTTTATTAAATCCTCAGCAAATGCAAGCGGTCAACCATGTCGAGGGGCCTCTCCTTGTCCTCGCAGGAGCCGGGTCGGGGAAAACGCGCGTTGTAACCTACCGCATTGCCCATCTTCTCGATATCGGCATCCTTCCTTCTGATATTTTAGCCGTGACATTCACAAATAAAGCGGCCGATGAAATGAAAACACGCATTCGGACGCTCAAAAACACAGCGGTTCTCGCTTGTACTTTTCACAGTTTAGGGGCAAGGATTTTGCGCGAGTCCATTGGTGCGATGGGCTATCTTCCCAATTTCACCATTTACGATGCGGAAGACAGCGAGAAGCTTCTCAAAGGCTGCTTAGAACAAATCGGCCTTTCGGGAGACCGGTCGATTTTGCGCGACATCAAACATCAGATTTCGAGCGCAAAGAACGACCTCCTCGATCCTTCTGCCTTGGAAGGCGACAGGACCGTACAGCAAGCGTATGCCTGCTATCAGCAAAAGCTCAAAGAATGCAATGCGCTTGATTTCGACGATCTTTTATACTTGCCGGTCAAACTGCTTTCTTCCCATGAATCTGTGCGCGAGGAATATCAGAACCGCTGGCTTTTTATGTTAATCGATGAATATCAAGACACAAATTGCGCCCAATATCATTTTGCCAAAATTCTTGTAGAAAAGCATCGCAATATTTTCGCTGTCGGCGATCCGGATCAATCTATTTACTCTTGGCGCGGCGCCCGCTATCAAAATATTTTGAACTTCTCTTCCGATTTTCCGGGCGCCTCGGTGATTACTCTCGATCAGAATTATCGCAGCACGAACACGATTCTGCAGGCGGCTAATGCTTTGATTGCCCACAACGGAGAGCGTTTTGATAAAAAGCTATGGAGCCGATTGGGTGAGGGAGAAAAAATCGGCCTTTTCACGGGGCAAAACGAGAAGCAGGAGGCGGAATTTGTGGCAGACAAAATCCGCGCGCATGTTCTCAGCGAATCTATGAGTTATGACGAGGTCGCTGTCTTTTATCGAACCAACGCCCAATCCCGCGTATTCGAGGATCTCTTGCTTGCGCGGAAAATTCCCTATACGATCATTGGGGGGCTCTCCTTTTATGACCGCAAAGAGATCAAGGATATCCTCGCACTGCTGGCCGTAGTGATTTCCAGCGCGGATCTCATTTCCTTTTTAAGGATGGTCAATACGCCTCGCCGCGGCATGGGGGAAAACGCACTGGAGCAATTGAGCCGATGTGCAACAGAAAAACAGAGGCCGATTTTTACTTTTTGCGAAGAAGCGATTGCGGGGAATTTCTCGCACCCCGATCTGAAGCTTGGGGCTCGGCAGAAAGAAGGGTTGAAGGGGTATGTGCGTTTAATTCAGCATTTAAGAGAGCGGGTGGGAAAGATGCCCATTCATGAGCTCATCGCGGAGGCCATCGCAGAGTCGAAATATCTGGCCTATTTGCGCGAAGACCCCGAATCTTTCCAAGACCGCAAAGAGAACTTAGATGAATTGATGGGAAAGGCCGCGGAGTGGGAAGAGGAGCAGAAAAACGCCTCTCTATCGCAATTTTTAGAAGAACTTTCATTGCGTTCTCATGTCAAAGCGGAAGCGCACTTGCCTTCTGTAAAACTGATGACGTTGCATAACAGCAAAGGCTTGGAATTCAACCTTGCATTTCTCGTAGGACTAGAAGAGGATTTATTTCCCCATATCAACAGCAAGGACGATCCCAAGGCGATCGAAGAAGAAAGGCGGCTTTGCTATGTCGGTATTACGCGCGCGAAGAAAAAACTCTATATTTGCTCGGCTCTCTCCCGTTACATGTGGGGCACCGCCCGTTCCATGCGCCCCTCTCGCTTTCTAAAGGAAATTCCTTCGCAATATACGGCTCATCTTTCTCGGCCATTGCATACAATCCGCTCTTTCATGTAATACCGAAAGCCACAAATAATGTCCTATTTGAGCGCGTCAAAGCGTCGAAAATCGATGATCGTAACATCGTCGATTTATCGATAGCTTTCACGCAGCTGAAACATGACATTATTTGTGGCTTTTGGTATAAACTATTTCCTATGCATTTTTTCACAGCAGTCTTACCCTTTGCGTGGGTGTCTTTTGTTTTAGCGGCGGGGACTTATCCTGCCGTTGTGTTGGAAGCTTCGGGGCAATCGATCTTATATCAGATTGACTCTACGACGCGCGGAGCGGAAATCCTCAGCACTTTCAGCTCTTTATCCCATGCTTCGGGCACGCAGGTGCCGGAGTTTGCTTTGCAAACTTCTTTGCCAAATAATATTCCTTACAAAACCTATAGTTATATCAGCAACGGGATCATCCCTTATGTGCAGAGCATTACGCCTACTGTATATAACACGTTGCTGATCGTAACATATTTAACGCCTCAGACCTATGGCGTAGCGCAATATCTTGTTCTGCCTCCGGAGCAGGTCATTGCCGTCCTTTATTTTCCGACCTTGTGGAACCTTCCTAAGGTGCCGGGAGGATTCACAGCGGCGGCTCCCGCAGGAACGACTCCTTATTTTTCCGTGAACCCATATGAGAGGGCCATTGATATTGCTTCAGCAGTCAATCAACTCATGCAGGCACCCTTCCACACGAGCAACACGAACCAGGTTTGGATGCAGACAACGCTGACGGGCCCCTTTAATCCACCTATTCCCAATGGGCTGCTCCAAAACATTACGAGCATTTCGGCGGCATCGGGGCTATTGCAAATTTCTTTTCTTCCTCCGTATCAACAGACGCAGCAATTTGTCATTCTTGCACCGGAGCAGATGCAACGGATCATTTATGTTTTAAACTTCAATGCTCCTTGAGCGCAGCCTAGCGGCGGCAGGAATTTTTTCCTAGAAGCTGATAGAGGGCGCACCATCCGGCAATTGCTTCGAAAAGGACAAAACCTCCTACGGCAAACAGCACCCAGCTCCCACGCCAACCAGCGAGGAGAAACAGCACAATCGCCATAACGAGGCGCAAGATCCGATCAAAAGTTCCCATATTTTGTTTCATTGTTCCCCCATTTCCTTTACAATCATTTCGGCAATTTTTAAATCGAACGCGGAAGTAATTTTCATATTCCGCTCACTTCCCTTGGATATAGCTACCGTGCGACCTGATTCGATAAACAGACGACAGTCATCGCTCGCATGGTCAATGCCCCGGCTGCGCGCTAAGGTATGCGCTTCCACGATCGACGGGTAATGGAATGTTTGTGGCGTTTGTCCGCGGAGGAATTCATGCCGTTTCGGAACCGATGCAATACGATCTCCGTGGGGGGAAAATACGAGAGTGTCTGTAGAGGGAACGCATGTGTCTGCCCCTTCCCATTTCATCGCAGCGTCTAAATTTTCTAAAATCATCGATTCACTGACAAAGGGACGGGCAACATCATGAATAGAGACCCATTCCGGCGTCTGCCGGAACGCCTGAAGACCTCGCCATGAAGATTCTTGTCGAGTGCTTCCCCCCGGGACGATACGAATTTTACCCGGATCGATCTCTGGAGGGACCTGCAGCTGCTTCATCCATTCAGGGTGGCATACTATGACGATTTCTTCAAAAACACCGGTACGGAAAAACGTCTCCAAAGCGTAGGTATAAAGGGGGCGTCCCCCTAACAAACAAAACTGCTTTGGGATTTCTCCTCCAAAGCGGCGGCTTTCCCCTCCCATTAATAAAGAGGCGCCTATCTTAAATCCTTTATACATATAAGAAAGATAATGAGTATTTTCGATGGGAAATTCAAGAGAATTTTCCGTACGGGAACCGATTTCCCTCATCCTTGGGCAAGTTTAATCCACGCCTATTGATAAAAAAATCAAACACTTCTAAAATGAGTCCTCATTTTCATCAAAGCCTGGATAGCTCAGTTGGTAGAGCAGCGCATTCGTAATGCGAAGGTCGGAGGTTCGAGTCCTCTTTCAGGCATCTTCACAATCAAATATTTACTCCATAGCCATTTTTAGGTTGCTGGAGTTGCAAAAAAGTTATGCCCAAACAACCTGAAAAGTTTGTGTTTAGACTGCGCCAAGGCCTCGGGGTTGAATGATTTCAATGAGCCCATATTTCTCAAGTGCGGGCGTACATTGTGAATCATCTAATCGCGAGAGCTTTCGCGCAAATGTCAACTTTAAAGAAACAAATCATGTCCTATTTGAGCGCGTCAAAGCGTCAAAAATCGATGATCGTAATATGGCATTGTATTGACTTAATACTATGCCATTTACGA
>CAZZLR010000115.1:0-4225 GCA_964655045.1 uncultured bacterium
CCTGGACGACGAACGCTTTTGTCTCACGCGGCTTTTGCAGTCTCATGGCCAGCCTTTTTTCTTCAGAACGCTGCCAAAGCCGTTGGAGGATTGTTTTGATTTGGCCGGCCGTAAACCAACTTCCCTTCCATAATACAAGCGCCCCGCGGGCAAAACTCAGCCGCGTCAATAAAAAGAAAGCCACCAAGCCGAGACAAGAAAAAATCAGAACGCAGCCCGAAGGACTTAAAATCTTGCGTAAATTCAAGGGGGAAAGATCGGCATATAAAAAATAAAAAGGAACTCCCCCTAAGTTATGTCGAACCACAGTGCGCGGATAAGGAGAAAAAACAGCGGCCTTTTCCGTAATCGCTTTATCTTTCCACTGCTCCGCAAAAGAAGGGAATCGGTCTGCGCTCACAGTAAAAAGAAAAGAAGCGGAAGAAAGAAGAACCAAAAAATAAACGTGATCGCAGCCAGGATGCAGAGAAACTTTGCGCCGAAGGGCGCAGACGGCCAGCCAAACAAGGTAAATAGGAATCAATATAGCGGCAAGACCGAATAAATAAACCAATCCCCATGCGGCCGCATAACCTAGAATACCCAGCCAATTCTTATGAGGATGCATGGCGATGAAACTGTAAAGAGAAAGAAAAATTAAAAAGCCGGAGATGAGAAAAAACATCCCTCGCGTATCGGGATGAACGGGCGTCCTTTTTCTTTTCAGCTTGATCTTTTTTTTAACTGCCATTAAGCGCCCACAGTGCGAAAAGTCGAAGTCCAAAACAATACCCGGAAATCGGAACCATTTTTCCTTTCCGATAAAGAAAAAAAGCCGCGCGGATGCTGAACGCGCCTGCAATCAATGAAGCCATAAATCCAACGGCATAACATAGTAAGGGAATCTCGGCTCCCATCGATCGGCCTCCCCGCGCCATGCTCCACGTTTCCAAGATCTGCCCCCCTAAAATCGTGGGAATGGCCAAAAGAAAGGAAACTTTTGCCGCAATAAGCCAATCCCACCCCAGAAAACGTCCGGCCGCCATGGTCGCCCCGCTGCGGGAAATTCCGGGAATTAAAGCCATTGCCTGCATTATTCCTATATATATCATATTTTTTGCTTTTAAAGGCGCAGATTCCGAAGCCCGCCTGGTTCGCGAAGCAAAAAAGAGCAAAAAGGCCGTACATAAAAGAAAAATGCCGAGATAGGAGGGATTCGAAGCCCACTGCCTCGCAGGCTTGAGGAAGAAATAAGCGGGGATGAGGGGAGCCAGGGCTGAACAATACAGAAAGAAAGATCGAGCGTCTTTCAAAATTGCAAACGCCTCCTTACGCAAATAGACAATGAGCACGAGAAGAGTAGCGCTGTGGCACGATAGGTCGAAATAAAGAAGCTCTTCTCCTAGAGGAAGTCCAAGGAACCGTTTTGCAATGCAAAGGTGGGCGGAAGAACTAATAGGAAAAAATTCAGCGAGTCCTTGGATGATTCCTAAAATCAAAGCATGGACAACATTCAAGAGAGCCTCTAGGGAAAATGGGGCGATCGACGGGACTTGAACCCGCGACATTTGGATCCACAATCCAACGCTCTAACCAACTGAGCTACGACCGCCATGGAAAGGATCAAATTCTAATGGAAAAGATAAATATGCGTCAAGCCCTTGCAGAAATTACCGGTGCGGGATACAATCTTTTGTTTTTTAGGAAAGGTGTCTGAGCGGCTTAAAGAGCACGCCTCGAAAGCGTGAGTGCGTTTACGCGTACCGTGGGTTCGAATCCCACCCTTTCCGTTATGAGTATGCTTCACCCTGCATGGGTTGAAATTGATACGGAACAGTTTCGGAAAAATCTCAAGGCGATTCGAAAGCGGATCGGCGATACTCTGTTTTGTTTGCCCGTCAAGGCAAACGCCTATGGGCATGGGCTTTGTGCCATAGCCCGTTTGGCAGAAGAGTCGGGGACGGTGGACTTGCTGGGCGTTTCTTGCTTGCAAGAGGCGGAACGATTACGGCAGGCGAACATCGCTCTTCCCATTTTCGTTTTCGGAGCCGTGCATGAAGAACAAATCGATCGCCTTGTCTCTTCCGATTTCGAGTTTACGATCAGCTCTTTGTATAAAGCAAAGCTCGCCGCAAAGAGATGTTTTGCCCTGGACAAAAAAGCCAAGGTGCATATCGAAATCGATACGGGAATGCAAAGGACGGGAGTGCGTCCCGAAAGTCTGGCGGAGCTTCTATCTTTTATTGAATCGCAAGGATGCTTTGCTATTGCGGGAGCCTATTCCCACTTTGCTAGCTCCGGCGCTCCGCAAGATCCGTTTACCTTGAAACAGATTGCGGCCTTCAGAGAATTAGCTCTCCCTTTGCAGGAGAAGGGAATTCGATGCCATCTGGCCAATTCGGGGGGGGTTCTATTTTATCCGGAATCTTACTTTGACATGGTGCGTCCGGGGCTTTTCTGTTATGGGTACCTGCCCGACGGAAATGGCGGCGGCGGAGAAATCGTGCGCCCTTGTTTGAGCTTGAAAGCAAAAATCTCTTACTTTAAAGTAGTCGAAGCGCTTTCGGGAATCGGCTACGGCCATGCTTATGTGACTGCGCAAAAAACACGCATCGCAACCGTTCCAATCGGTTACGGAGATGGCTGCCGTAGAGAATTGTCCCACGGGGGATCCATTCTCGTCAGGGGAAAAAAATGTCCCGTCGCGGGAGCGGTCTGCATGGATCAATTCATGGTAGATCTCGGAGCGCATGAAGCCTATGTAGGCGATGAGGCCGTTTTGATCGGCCGGCAAGAAGGAGAGGAGATCTCTTTAAAAGAGGTTGCCGATCTATGCAATACGATCGTATATGAAATTCTTGTGGGGCTCGGAGAAAGGCTCCCCAGGATCTATTGTTAGGAATGCGCATGATTCGTTTCGCAATATTGTTGTTTTGTTTTGTTTTTTCGTCTGCTGCGGCGATGCAGCGAAAAGAAGGGACGAATGGAGTCTCTGCGCGCACGCTGCACTATGTCGACGCGCAAAGGGAACGCCCTGTTGTCGTGGAACTTTGGTATGCCCCCGATTCAAACGCGGCTCCCTCCGGCGATTCCCTTTTTTTTAGAGAAGGGAAAAGGCCGTTGATCTTAATGTCCCACGGCCATAGAGGATGGAGAGGGGAGTCGCAATGGCTGGCCGAACGCTTGGCCAAAAAGGGATATCTTGTCGCCTCGCTCGATCACTATGGCGACATGCGCTCCCATTTCGATGCTTTGATCAGCCTCCGCTTCTGGGAACGTCCTATGGATTTTAAATTTTTATTAGATACGCTGGAACAAGACGCCTCCCTGAACGAGGCGATTGATTTTACAAGGGTCGGGTTCATCGGTTATTCGCTAGGGGGCATGACGGGGCTTAGCCTTGCCGGAGCCGTTGCAAACGATGCGAAAAAAGCGGTTGCAAAACTCGGGGGGCATCCCTTGGCGCAAAACCTTTCGGATCGTTTTGATTTTGCTCGCGTCGAACAAAGCTATAAGGACGCGCGCATCAAGGCGATGCTGCTGCTCTGCCCCGCAGCCTTTTTCTATTCTCCGGAAGCTCTTCGTCAAATCAAGATTCCAATTGGCTTGATTGTTTCCGTAGACGATGAAGTGCTCCCTTTCGAAGATCACGCGTCGCCATTGATTCAGAATATTTTTCCTTCTAAATTAAAAGTTTACAGAAAAAATGTGTCCCATTACGCCTTTAAAGATCCTGCCCGTTTGAATGCCCTCCATCGAGAGGTGGGACTTTTTGCTGAAGAGTTTTTTGGAGAATCCATTGCGCATAAAGAAGAGCGTGTGTTAAGATGATTTTAAGTTGGAAAAATCCAGCTTTTCCTTGCTGTTTGAGCAAGGGCAATTGAGCGAATACCATAACCGGTATCTAATGACGGCGTACAAAACAGGCACAACCTCTCTCTCTCAGAGAAACAAGGCATTGGTGGGAACCACCATAACTTGTATGGATGCGACTGCGGGATGCACCGTCGCATCGCTTTAACAGCCCTCTTCTGCTCGAACTCCTTCAAGATCTTAAAAAACACAAAATAAAGCTCCAAGGGCCTCGGCAGAAGAGGCGATAACCTTATAAGGAGTTTTTGACTATGTCGATCAACGTTGCAATCGAAGAAAAACCGCGGAAGCGCGGTGCTATATTTTTTGCCGGAATGGCTCTGTTCTCTATGTTTTTTGGCGCGGGAAACTTAGTATTTCCTTTAAAAATCGG
>CAZZLR010000116.1:0-4201 GCA_964655045.1 uncultured bacterium
GCTCCGAATATCATTGGAGCCTCTTCAGAGGGGGGCGCAGAATTTTTTAACGTCGATTATTTTGGAGTGACAGCGACGCTCGCCCAAAGCAGTCAGCTGTATAAGCAAATGATGGTCGGCGTAAACGAGCGGGTTTTTGCCTTGATGCCTTTTTTCCGTGCCGAGCCTTCGCAAACGACGCGCCACTTATCGGAAGGCAAGCAATTTGAATTTGAAATGGGCTTTTTCCGCCATTGGCATGAAATTCTCGATATTCAAGAAGGATGCATTAAATATATCCTCCAATTTCTCCGCACGCATGCTCAAGCGGAAATTGAAACGCTCAAGGGATCTCTAGTCAACGCTCCTGCAGAGGTTCCTTTTCCGCGTCTTTCTTTTCGCGAAGCGCAAGAAATTTTCTATGAAAGGACGGGTATTGACGAACGAGGAGAGCCCGACCTCAGTCCTGCCGCAGAAAGAGCCCTTTGCGCCTGGTCGGCTGAAAAATATGGAACGGACCTTGTGTTCGTCCTCGATTGGCATACGGCGAAGCGTCCTTTCTATGCATATCCTAATGAACAGAGGCCTGAGATCACCAACACCTTCGATCTTCTTTGTTCGGGCACGGAAATTACTTCCGGAGGGCAAAGACGGCATACCTATGCGTCGATGGTAGAGGGACTTTTGTCCAAAGGAATGAATCCGGCCAATTTTGAAGACTATTTGAGCATTTTTAAATATGGGATGCCTCCCCATGGGGGATTTGGGATGGGATTGGAAAGGATTACAATGACCCTCCTAAAGCTCAAAAATATTCGAGAAGCTTCTTTATTCCCCTCAGATACAAAGCGGATCGCCGGAAATCGGATCAAAGCCCACATTTTCTTCGGCGGAGAAAATATACGCAATGAGATCATTCGCTTGGCCCATAAGAAGGAAATTGCTTTTGAACATTTTGTCCATGACCCGGCGCATCGCTCCGAAGAGGCTTCCGCCATATGCGGCACGCGCAAAGACGCGGCCGTAAAAGCCTTAATCTTGCGAGGCAAGAACTCAAAGAAAAACTTTCAATTCAATATTCCAGCTCATTTAAAGCTCGATATGAAGGCTGTGAGTGAAATAGTGGGAGAAAAATGCGAATTTGAAGACCCTGCGGTCATTCTTGAACGGTTTGGATTGGTGGTTGGAGGGGTGCCCCCTTTTGGTTTCTTACTGAACATGGAAACGTATTTTGACGAGGGTATTTTTCGAGAATCTAAAGCGGTTTTCAGCTGCGGTCTTCTCACGGAGTCCCTTGCAATGCTTTCAAAAGATCTTTTCACTTTAGTAGAGCCAAAACTTGGCCGGTTTGCCAAGCCGGCATAACACAATGGAACGATCGCCTCACCTAACTTTAGCCAAAAAACTCTGGCAGCAATTTCTTCGTCCGGGCGATGGGGTCATCGATGCCACATGCGGCAATGGGCACGATACACTCTTCCTCGCATCGCTGCCTCTGTCTTTTCTCTATGCGTTGGACATACAAGACAAAGCTATAGAACAGACGCGAAGGCGGCTGGAACAAATTTTAAGCGCACAGGAAAGAGCCAAAGTCACCCTGCTTTGCATGTCCCATGAAGATTTATGCAAAATACCGGATAGGGCGCATTCTCCTCGCTTAATCGTATACAATTTAGGGTATCTTCCGGGAGGAGATAAGACGCTGACCACGCGGACGGAATCCACCCTGCGCAGCGTCGCCTCCGCCTTGACTCTTGCTGCCCCAGGAGGAGCGCTTTCTATCACTTGCTATCCCGGACATCCTGAAGGGAAAAAAGAAAAACAAACCCTTCTCGAATTCTGCAGCCATCTTGATTCTTCGCAATGGACATTCTCCCACCACCAATGGGAGGGACGAGATCATTCGCCGAGCCTTCTATGGATCGAGAGACAAACGACCTGAAAAAGTGGGCGGTGTTCAATAGATCCCCGGATTGAGAGCCAAGAATGTTTCTTTTCCTACCCAAGAAGCCCCTAAAGAAACGGACCGACGAGTGCCATGGTAGTCGGACCCCCCCGTTGCGATCCAACCCCGCTGAGCAGCCAACTCCAACCATGGACGCTCTTGCGCAGGAGATAAATTCCCATAGTAACACTCGATCCCATCAAAAGAGCACTGTAAGATCTTTTTCAAAAAGGAACTTTTTCTATAGAGGTGCGGATGAGCTAAGACTGCTTTAGCGCCACTTTGATGAATGAAGTTGATCGCTTCTTGAGGCGTTACCTTAAATCCGGGGACATAGCAGCAGGCTCGATCGCCCAAATAATATTGAAATGCTCTCTCTATAGAGGCTACATACCCTTTTTCCACCATCTTCTGCGCTATATGGGAACGCCCCGCAGTCCAAGGTTTTCTTCGGCTCAATTCTTCTTCCGCAATCAACATCCCGTTCTTTTCCAATTTCTTTAAGATCGCCCGATTTCTTTCTGTCCGCCGACACCGAACCTCTTCCAAAAGAGCGTGTATACCCAAACAACTGTTCAAGTTGTTTGGGTATATAGACGAAGGGTCTATGGGAAATCCGTACGCGAGGATATGCACCGGCAAAGCATCGAGCTCCGAGGAGATTTCAACTCCGGGGAGGAGAGCCAAGGAGAGTTCTTGCGCTTTGCGGAACAGTTCCGGACTATAGGCAGCGACCGTATCATGATCTGTGATGGAAAGGCCCTGCAATCCAGCCTCTTTTGCCTTTTCCAAAAGTTCCAAAGGAGCATCCGTTCCGTCAGAACAAATAGAATGGCAATGAAGATCCGCGCGAAACTCATCCATAAGCAGAAACAATTTTAATTTCAGGCTCCAATAACACCCCTGTTTCTCGATATACTTTTTCTTGAATTAGCTGGATCAACGCTTTCGTTTGCGCAGAAGTTCCCTGCCCCCGATTGACCAAGAAATTTGCATGAATTTCCGATACGGCGATGCCTCCCACGCAAATGCCTTTCAATCCGCATTGCTCAATCAAGGCCCCTGCGCTGAGATTCTCCTTCGGATTGCGAAAAACGCACCCTGCGCTTTTTTCTTTCAGAGGCTGTGTATGAATGCGCCGTTCTAACAAAAGCCTTTGCTTTCTCCGCGCATCCTCGCTTTGCACCAAACGAAAAGAAGCAGAGAGGATCATCCCTCTCATGCTTTGGAAGGAAGATGTGCGATAAGAAAATGCAAGATCTTCTTTTGAAAAGGCAACAAGGCTTCCGGAAATATCCAAGTAACGCACCCCTACTAAACAATCTGCCGTCTCCTGCCCTTGCGCTCCTGCATTCATATATACGGCCCCTCCCACACTCGCCGGAATCCCCGAAGCAAACTCCAGTCCGCTCAACCCTTGGCGCGCTGTTTGTGTACCCAAAAGTGAAAAGCTGCTCCCCCCTTCGGCCCAAACCATTTCCCCGACGATCTCTACGGCATCCATGCGATTGAAAAGAACCGCCCCCTCGAATCCTGCGTCATCAAATAGACAATTCGATCCTCTCCCTAAAACGAAAAATGGCCAAGAATGTTGCCGAATGCATGCAAACGCTTCGCAAGCTTCTTGTTCTGTGGTAATCGTTGTGAAAAAACGAATTTTCCCGCCCACTCCAAATGTGGAAAACTCACGAAGGAATCGATGGCTTTGCCAATTCAGGGGCATGGGAATTTTTATATATAATATCTAAAAGGGCGTTCACAAAATCGGCGCTCGAAGGCGTTCCAAACTTTCGGGTCAACCGGATTGCTTCTGCAATTGCAATCTTACCTGACAGCGCAGGATCGTGCAAGATCTCAAAACAGCCGAGGCGCAAGGCGCACTTTTCCGCAGAAGAGATGCGATCAAACTGATACTCGTTCGATACGCTGCGAATCACGCTGTCGATTTGTTCTTGCAAAGAAAAAATCGCGCGGGCGCGATTCCGCGCCTCCAGCACGCTGCGCTTTGTCACCTGGAGCTCTTTCATCAACAGGAGAGCCGTCTCGTCCGATTCTTCCCGATCAAATTCATAGCTAAAAAGAATTTGAAAAACGATTTCACGAAATTTTTGCGGTGGCAAAGCCATAGTCCCTCCCGAAGACAAGAGATCATACCACAGAGCGCCACAGAATGCCACTTATTAATAACAAGCTTACTATCAACAAGTTATACAAAAATCATTCAGTGAAAACCCAGGCCTTAAGGCCTGGGTTTGTGTTGGTTTGGGAGGGGCTTCG
>CAZZLR010000117.1:0-4190 GCA_964655045.1 uncultured bacterium
AAAATTGCAGGAGGCAGGCGTCGTACTTTGCTCGATTTCGGAAGCGGTGCAAAAATATCCGGAATTATTGGAACAATATTTGGGCACGGTGGTTCCTATAGGGGATAATTTTTTTGCAGCGCTCAATTCCGCCGTATTTTCCGACGGCTCGTTCGTCTATATTCCCAAGGGAGTACGCTCTCCTATGGAGCTTTCGACCTATTTTCGGATCAATGAAAAAGAAACGGGGCAATTCGAGCGTACGCTGATTATCGCCGAAGAGGGGTCTTATGTGAGCTATTTGGAAGGATGCACCGCTCCCTCGTTTGATACGAATCAGCTCCATGCGGCCGTGGTGGAGCTGGTGGCTCATAGGGGCGCGGAAATCAAATATTCCACAGTGCAGAACTGGTATGCAGGGGATCCGAAGACAGGAAAGGGAGGCGTTTATAATTTTGTTACTAAACGGGGACTTTGCGCCGGGGATGATTCAAAAATTTCTTGGACGCAGGTGGAGGCGGGAGCGGCGATTACTTGGAAATATCCCGGCTGTATTTTGCGGGGAGATCGTTCTGTGGGAGAGTTTTACTCGGTTGCCTTGACGAATGGGAAAATGCAGGCGGACACTGGGACAAAAATGATTCATGTTGGCAAAGACACGAGATCGACGATTATTTCCAAGGGGATTTCAGCGGACGAGGCGCATAATAGTTATCGCGGACAGGTGTGGGTCGGGAAAAAAGCGGCGCGCTCGCGCAATTATACGCAGTGTGATTCGATGCTCGTAGGAAATCGTTGCTCTGCCAACACATTTCCTTGGATTGAGTCTTTGCATAGCACCGCTTCCGTAGAACACGAGGCTTCTACTTCGCGCATGAATGAAGAGCAAATTTTTTATCTGCAATCGCGGGGGATTGCTCGGGAAGATGCGATTAATTTAATTGTAAACGGATTTTGCAAAGAGGTGATCCGAGAGCTGCCTTTGGAATTTGCAGCCGAGGCGCAAAAACTTCTTGCATTGAAACTGGAGAATTCTGTCGGATGATTGAAATCATAAATCTTTCTGTGAACGTAGGGGAAAAGCCTATTTTAAAGGGATTGAGTTTGACGATCGAGCCTGGGCAGGTGCACGCGGTCATGGGACCTAACGGCGCGGGAAAATCGACCCTGGCTCGTGTGTTGGCGGGACATCCCTCTTATGAGGTAGTAGGCGGGGAAGTGTGGTTTAAAAAACAAAACCTCCTCGAGATGACGCCTGAGGAAAGGGCGCGGGCAGGGCTTTTTATGAGTTTTCAGTATCCTTTGGAGATCGCCGGCGTATCGAATCGACAGTTTTTACAGGCGGCGCTTCAGGCGCGGCGCAAAGCAAAAGAGCTGCCTCTTTTGGAAGAAAATCAGTTCGAGGCGCTGTTAGCGGAAAAAATGACGCAGATGGAAATTCGGCAGGAATTTAGCGAGCGGAGTCTGAACGAGGGATTTTCCGGAGGGGAAAAAAAACGCAATGAGATTTTGCAAATGGCTTTGCTGGAGCCCGAGCTGGCGATTCTCGACGAGACCGATTCAGGCTTGGATATTGACGCGATGCGCATTGTAGCGCGGGGCGTCAATCAAATGCGTTCTCCTCAAAGATCTCTCCTAGTGATTACCCATTACCAAAGGCTTCTTGAATTGATCCGCCCTGATTTCGTCCATGTTCTCGCAGATGGGGTGATTGTTCGTTCGGGGGGTGCGGATCTCGCCTTAGAGCTTGAAAGCAGGGGGTATGTTCCGTGCAAGAGCTGAAAGAGTGTGCAGAGGCTTTGATCGAGAGGCAAGATCGGCTTCATCTTTGGCGCAAAAAGGCATGGGATCGTTTAGCCGGACAAAACATTTCTCTTGAAGGGGAGATTCTCCCTCTTGCCGTTTGTCCTCAGAAAAGCGGGCAGGAAAAAGAACCGATCGAACCCAACACTCTAGTTTTTGCCGATGGCTTTTTCCAAGGGGCGCGGCTTTCTGCCCCGATCGTTGCTACAGCCATGGAATCTGCCATGTCGGTATACGGCGCTTTTCTTCAGCCTCGATGGAACCGTGCTTTGGCGGAAGAGAGCGATTCTTTTGCCTTGATGAACGGGGTCTTGCAGGGAGGCGGCGCTTTTTTATACGTCCCTCCCCATACGCAATGGGAGGCGCCGATACACATTCTCTATCGGCAGAGGACGCCGGCGATGTGTTTTCCTCGTCTGCAGATTTTTTTAGGAAAGGGATCTTCGATCAAAATCATTGAGAGGACGGAAGGGGACGCGGCCTCGTCGTTATCCAATGTTTATATTGATCTCAATTTAGACGCAGGCGCTTCGTTGCGGCGATGCGATATGTCGCATTGGCATTCTTCCACCCGCTATTTCAGCTCTCTGCGGTGTTCTTTAAAGAGAGATAGTTTTTTGGAGAGTGTATCGCTTTCTGAAAACGCCCTGTTTTCTCGTCATTCGATCAAGGCGCAGCTTTTGGAAGAAAACAGCGAAGCGCTGTTACGAGGACTTTGGACGCTGGATCGGGAACGAAAAGCGGAAATGCATGTTTTTGTGGAGCATGTGGCTCCTTCCTGCCGCTCGCGCCAGCATTTTAAAGGGGTTTTGCGCGATCGCGCCCGTTCGCGTTTTGAGGGGAAAATTTTTGTTCACCCCGAAGCGCAAAAAACAGAAGCTTATCAAATCAACAACAATCTTTCTTTGAGCGATGAGGCGCTCGCGATAGCAAAACCGAATCTTGAAATTTTCGCCGACGATGTAAAAGCCTCTCACGGAGCGACCATTGCGCAGTTGAATGAAGAAGATCTTTTTTATTTGCGCTCGCGCGGAATTGGGGAAGCGGAAGCAAAAGAGATGCTGGTAGAGGGGTTTTGCAGTGAGATGGCAAAATATCGATTTGGGAGTTAATGGATATGTTGCGTGAGGAATTTCCAATCTTTTCCCATCAGCCGGAGCTTATTTTTCTCGACAATGCGGCGACTTCCCATAAGCCCAGAAGCGTGATTGAGGCGCTCTCTCATTTTTACGCGGCCGAGTATGCAACGGTACATCGCACGGTGTATCGCTCCTCCTTAGGCGCAAGCGAAAAATATCGGGCAGCGCGGGAGGCGGCGTGCCGTTTTCTCCATGCCAAGCAGGCGGAAGAAATTGTATTCACCCGTGGCACAACCGATGCGCTGAATCTCGTCGCCGCGAGTTTTGCGCCGACGATTCTGCGTCCCGGCGATGAGATTTTGGTCTCTCACATGGAGCATCATTCGAATCTTGTCCCGTGGCAGATGGCCGCGCAGAAAACGGGAGCGACGCTGCGCTTTATTCCGATCGACGAGCGCGGTGTGTTGCTCTGGGAAGGACAGATCGGGGCGAAGACAAAAATTGTTGCGCTGGCACACATTTCTAATGTGACGGGAACAAAAAATCCGATTCATGCGATCGCACGGGCAGCACATAAAGCGGGTGCGGTATTCGTGGTGGACGGCGCCCAGGCGCCTTCCCATATTCCCGTCGATGTGCAGGAAATTGATTGCGATTTCTATGCATTTTCGGGGCATAAATGTTACGGCCGTACGGGGATCGGTATTCTGTATGGAAAAAAAGAATGGTTAGAAGCTATGCCCCCCCTGCAAGGGGGAGGGGATATGATTGCACGGGTCGATTTTGCTTCGAGCACCTATGCCGCGCCGCCTCTTCGCTTTGAGGCGGGAACTCCCTTGATCGGCGCTGCCATCGTTTTAAAAACAGCTCTTGATTTCATCACCGACGTGGGCTTTGAAGCAATTCAGGCGCATGAGGAATTTTTGCTGAGCTATGCTATGGAAAAGATGAAACGGGTCGAAGGATTAAAAATTTTGGGACAGGCTCCTGAAAAAGGGCCGATCCTTACCTTCACCCTTGAAGGAATCCACCCGTTGGATTTGGCGACATTTTTGGATGTAAAAAATATTGCGATCCGCAGCGGGCATCTGTGCGCGCAGCCCCTCTTGCGCTTTTTTGGCGTCGACGCCGCCGCGCGCGCCTCATTTGCTCTTTACAATACTCAGGAAGAAATCGATCTATTTTGCGAAGCTCTCCTGAGCGCGCGCTCCGTTCTCGCCCAATAGATACCCAAACAATTGTTCAGGTTGTTATGCCAAAAGAAACAAATAATGTCATCCCGAGGCGGGAAACCCCGCCCTTAAGAGGCACTTGCAAAAATAAAGTGAC
>CAZZLR010000118.1:0-4156 GCA_964655045.1 uncultured bacterium
CGCATGGATCTTGTCGATGTTTTGTTCTTCTTTCCAGCTCGTGAAATAAAAATGTTGGATCTTGGCGCCCTAACTCTTCAATACTGTGAATTCCTAAAAGGGCTAGTGCTCTGTCAATAAAGTTTTCACACATATAAACGTTTCATTTTGACACGAGCTTCTTCGCTAAAAAATCCCCAAGTAACGGTTGCTCTTCTCTCATTCCTATTTTTTACGCATGCTTCTATTTCTCTTTGCACTATCTCCTCGCTACATAGCCGTCGATTCATACATTCCCTGGTTAGTGCTGAGATTTCCACCTCCGCCATATTTAACCAGCTTCCATGCTTCGGTGTATGATGGACTCTTATTTTACGGATAATCCTTCTTGCTTCTTCAGGCTCATATCTTTCGTATAAGGCTCCCATCGTATGGGTATTCAAGTTGTCCATCACAAGTCTTATCTGTTTTGCAGACGGGAAATGCTCATCTACAAGCTCCTTCATGCATTCTGCAAAATCCCTTTTCGTTCGTCTTTTTGTCACTTTCACATGCCGCCAGCCTCTTAATGGCTGTAAAAAAACGAACAGATTGCAAGTCCCTTCTCTTTCGTACTCGTAATCAACTCGCTTTGTCTGCCCTGGTTTTGCTGCAATAGGCGCTCTTGTATCTCCTAACATCTGCACGGGTTTTTCATCGAAGCAGATGACTGGATTCTCCTCGTCATATTCTTGCTCATATAGATCTAAAACATCTTCCATGTGGTAAACAAATTCCGAGCCGACCTTCGGAATGCACCAGCTCCTGACTTGCCAAGGCTTTATTTCGTTTTTTTTAAAACTTTTCGGATCGTTTCGTGGCTAATTTCTTCTGTCAACTCCAAGGAAACACACTTATTGGCCAATAATCTTAATGTCCACACTCCCCGACCTTCCGGAGCAGCACTACATGCAAGAGCCACCAAATGAGCTTTTGCTTTTCCCTGTAATTTCTCCGGCCTGCCTCTACGAGGTTTATCTCGAAGCGTTCTTACCAGCCCTTCTTTATAGAATCTCTCCCTTACTTCTTGTACGGTTGACGCATGGCTCTTAACCACAGATGCTATTTCCCTATCTTGCTTACCTTCATGAGCGAGCATCAATATATGAGCTCGTCTAATCACCCTTGCTCCTGCTTTTCCTTTTTGAACTAAGGATTCAAGCTCTTCTAATTCTGACTCTGTGAGTTTTACCAGATATTGTTTCTTCATATGCCCCTCCATTTTTTCAGAGAAACATATTTAAACCTATCAAGAATTATTTGTTAAAATTTTATTGACGGAGCACTAGGTCAGCAAGCGTTGCTTTACCAACATTTTTTAAGTCACTTAAATTGCGCATCCTCTAGCTTTCCATTGGACTACAGATTTCAACCAGACAACCATTGTTATCCTTCACGTAAGAGACGGTCTGTCCCCAAGGTTTAGTTTCTGGTGAAAGAACTCCAACAGCTCCAGCTTTAATGGCACGATCAAAATGTTGTTGGACATTTTTGGTAACCAGGCTTACCTCGATGCCAGCAGAGTCTTCTTTAAGCCGATTTTTTCTAAAGACATGCGAGAGGATGGTTTCATCAACAAAAGCGAGCGCTGTGTTACCCGTTTCCATTTCTGCATATGTTTTGCTTTCGTGCAGAAAACGACATGTTAATCCGAACGCTTTTTCATAAAAAAGCACTGTCGCTTGAACATCAACAACATACAAAATAACGTATCCCAAACGAATATCTTCATGCTTCATTTAGAACAATCTTCCTCCGTTCGGGATTTTTATGGTCGATTCTAGCAGGACAACCTGTCCCTTGTCATCGGGCAAACCTAGAGTGAGTACTTCTGACATGAACTTGCCGATCTGTTTTGTCGGAAAATTTACTACAGCAATGACTTGCTTACCAATCAGCTCTTCCTTTCGATAATGATGGGTAATCTGGGCTGAAGAACGCTTTATGCCGAGATCACCAAAATCGATCTCTAACTTATAGGCAGGTTTACGGGCTTCTGGATAGTCTTCCGCTCGCACTATCGTGCCAACGCGAATATCGACTTTGAGAAAGTCGGCGTATTGAATCTGCTCTGATGGGTCTTGTTTCGTGTCCATAATTCCGCAAGGATCCTATCATGATAAATGCTTTGTAAGCCATAAAATTAGGTCGTCATCGACCGGATATTTCTCTCCTGCCACAACTGGAGCGTGTTTGTACGTAATACCATAACCGTCAGGGGCGAATCCAAGACGGAAATAGAGTTTCTGTGCCGAGCCATAATCCCGGTACAAACCAACTCCTATTCCCACTTGTTTGAACTCCTGTTCTGCAGCGAGTTTCTCAAGATGTCGAATCAAACTCGAGCCAATGCCTTTCTTTCTGCTTCCATCAAAGATCCAAAGATCTTGAATTTCAGGGATGTTATTGTTTTTGAATTCTGGATATTCGGAGCAAAAGAGTAAATGACCGTATCCTACGATCGCATCTTTATGGAGAACGACCAGAGCTTTTCGAATGCCTTGTTGCTGTTCTTCAAGATAACGAGTCCATTTGGCAATTGTTTCCTCTTTCGTTGACCATGGGAAATACAAATCTCCTAGAACCTCGATATCTTTTCGGCACAGAAGACGAATATGAAATTGCTCCATGCCAATCATCACTTTGTCCTCGTGGACAGAGATACGACCTGTTGTTTCCATTTTTGGTCTAATTTCCTCGTGGCTTCATGACGGGCAACTGGTTTGAGATTGTCCCAATATGATTTCAAGAAGGCGACCACTCTTTCTGGTCTATGTTCTCCTAAGACGCGCAACCACCAGCCAATTGCCTTCTGAATAAACCACTCTGAATCAGTTGAGTAGGTAGAGGCCCAACGAAGAGATCTTTCGGGATCCCTATTTGGTTTGGCAAAAGGCAATGTGTAGACGAGGGTTGCTCTTCGCATCCAGAAGTTTTCATGAGTTGTCCAACTTTCCAAAACTTCTAGGAGGCTTTCGTTTGCCAAGATGCATTTCCACGCTACATGGGCAAGACTATCTTCCAGCGCCCAGCCGTCAACTTTTCTTAGGAAAGCTATCACTGTTTCCCACAGCTCTGGAGAGGGCGGTAACTTTGACAAAGAAAGCATTTTTGCCGAGCACATCATCGGATCAAAAAGGTCAGTCTCCCATAAACTTGAAGCTAGTTGTAGCATTTCTGTCTCTGAGAGTCCTTTGGATAAGGAACGTGCAAGCTGATCACAGGTAGGAACAGGGACTCCCCAATGTTCACGCTGGGATTTATGATATGCTTTGTCTCGAACAGCTCGATCGGTGCACCCAAGCTTTTTTAATTCGTTTAAAATAGATGGAATGGGTTGTTCAGAAGTCATACCACTCCCTTATATTTTGGCTGGTAGATAGGATTGGCTAGAGCGATTACCTCCTGCACGATTCCTTCGAGCAGTTTTAGCGAACCTGTCAAACGATCGCCAGAGCCCGGATGACTTAGGATAGCGTTCATTCTTTTTGCATAATCCTTAGGACGAATTGCAAAAGTGTCGATCGTTTTAAGCGCTCCTTTTTCAGTCACAAAATAGATCCGATTGAGAGCAAATAGGACCTGAGTCAATTCCGCAGCCATTCTGGTCATGCAGCCGACAGTTGTATAGACACACGCTCGTGCAGCATATTTTTTTGCATTCATGAGAGAAAATTCAACGCTCCACAGGTGCTCTTGAATAATCGCTCGTCTTAATGGTTCCGGGTAATTAGCGACTGCTGATTTGAGTCTTTTGCAGATTCCTTTGGGATCGTACAGGATGATATTGTCATGCAGATCGGCAAGATAAGTTACGCTAAAAAATCCAAAAGGAGGCTGTTGCCTGAAATCCCAGGAGAACAACCCACGTTCTGCATCGGCCAATACTCGATCCATTTGATCAATATTGCGATAGAGCCAATCAATCTTCCCAGCATTTGTATGAATCCAGGCACCCCCATTCACCCATGGCCCCCATTCATAGAATTGAGTAACAACACAATCTGGGGTAACAGAGTATTTTTTCGCCAAAGTTTGTATGTTCTCAATGGAGGGAGGAGAATTTTCAGAGTAATATAACCCAAGATCCACATCTGAGTCCGGCCTAGCTGCTGCGCGAGCGTATGACCCACCTAAG
>CAZZLR010000119.1:0-4146 GCA_964655045.1 uncultured bacterium
TTTTTGTTTTATATTGCAAAAATTACGCATAGTCTTTATTATATCCTTATAAAATTGAGGTTTTTGATCTATGAAGCCGTTTTTTGGCAGCTCAGCGATTTTTGTCTTTTTTTCTTCTCTTTTTCTCTGGGGATCGGGCGGGCTCTTTTCTCAAGAGGAGAACAAAGGGTCATGGGGTTCTCAAACGCGCGTCTTTCGTGCGATGACCCTCAATACGGGGGGCGCCTCTCCTGGGGTGTTTGAATATGACCCTGGGGAAAAAAATCGGAGCCGGGTGCATGATCGCATTATAGCGTGGGCGGTGCGGGACGCTGCGGAAGAAAAAGGGATTCCCTTCTCCCAACTCCTGCAAGGACAGCTGGTGGAATGGATGCAAAAAGAGGGAGCCCGCTTAGGCTTGAGCCTGTCCGAACAAGAGGCATTGATCCACTTTGTACAAGCAAAGCAAGAAGAAAAGGCTTTGGCTTATCTCTACCAGATTCCAGAAGAAATACTGAGCAGTTGTGAAAAAATTTTGAAGGACGACGAAGAGATCGATTTTAATACTACCTATGGGACGCTCGACACCCAGGTTCCTTTGCAGGAGAGTCTTATTGCCTCCCAAAAGGCGCTGCTCACTCAGATTCTGGGACTATCCGCCTATCCGGAAGAGGAGGCTAAAGCAAAAATTCTGCACAAAATAGAAGAGAAAGGAAGAAAGGAGATCAAAGGACATCCTGATGAAGCGCTCCTTTCTGTTTTGGCGTCGGCAAAAGGGAGGCTTTTTCTCTACGGCCTCTGGCAGTGCGCGCTCTTAGAACAAGTGCTAGGCGCAAACAGCCCCTTATCCATCGACGACGTGAATCGGGAAAAAGAGCTGTGGGCGCAAGGATTTCGTTTGCCCGTCAAAGCCAACACACTGGCGCAAACGATTTTTCACGCCTCTCCCAGCGTGCTTTTTACCCAAGAAGCCGATCCCGCCCTGTGCGCCCTCTTAGAGGAAAAATATGTCTCACACCCCTCCCAAGATCGGGGAGACGGCACTTTGGTTTTTCTGAATCCGGCAGATTGGAAACAAATTTCTGAAGTGCGCAGCTCGTTGCAAGTGCAGCAAGAACCCAAACCTTTTCCGATACAAAAAGCAGATCACCCCCATATCGGAGAAAGCCTTTCTTCTCCTGCCAAGATGAATTTTGTGACGGCTGTGCATAGGAATTCTGAAGAACCGTTCCTTTTTGTCGCCGCGCACGCAAAATCAGGCGGACAAGCGGACTCTGCCATCGCGCAATTGCAAAAAATTCAAGAAATTGCACGTACCTACTTTCCACATCACAAAGTTGTCATCGGAATCGATGCGAATACGGAGCATCAGAAAGGAGGCTCCCAAGAGTTTCAAACATTCACCCAGTCCCGCCCCTTTTCCGTCAGCCACTGTCCCTATACCACAGATAAGACGCGGTTGGTGACAACGCAGTTCTCTAAACAATGTAAACGGGTGCAGGATGAAAAAGATTACCTCATTGGCGCAAACGGCGCTGCTATCGACGCGTCAGAGGTTTTACACACGGGCTCCTGGATGAGCGCGCAACACCCCAGCGATCATGGGCCTGTTGTGGGAATAGTGCGGTTTTAGCTCTAGATCGATGATAAGAATTGTTCCAGCTTCTCCACGTCCTTTGCGAAATTGCGGATCCCCTCCGATAATTTTTCCGTCGCCATCGCATCCTCGTTCAAAAGAAAACGGAACGTTTTTTCGTCGAGTTCCATCTTTTGAATCGGTTCCCCATGCGCCATTTTCGGATCGAGTTTGCGCGGGACGGGCGCGTGCGACTCCTTGAGCTCCTCCAGCAAAGCAGGGGCGATCGTCAATAGATCACACCCCGCCAGCGCCAAGATCTCTTCCTTATTGCGGAAAGAGGCTCCCATAATCTCTGTGGAATAGCCAAACTTCTTGTAATAGCGGTAAATAGACACAACCGACCGTACTCCCGGATCGCTTTCGGGCGCATAGCCGTCCACCCCTTCTTTCTTCTTAAACCAATCCAAAATTCTGCCGACGAACGGAGAAATCAGCGTGGCTCTCGCTTCGGCGCACGCCGCAGCCTGAGGCAGACTGAATAATAAGGTCATATTGCAATGAATGCCCTCTTTTTCGAGCTGCTCCGCCGCCTGAATCCCTTCCCAAGTAGAAGCCAGCTTGATTAAGATCCTGTCTCGATCCGCACCCGCCGCTTCGTACAGGGAAATCAAATGACGCGCCTTGGCAACGCTCCCTGCACAGTCGAAGGAGAGCCTCGCATCCACCTCCGTCGAAACACGCCCGGGAACCAGTTTTAAAATTTCTAAACCAAAGTTGACAAAAACCTTGTCGAGCATCTGCGCGGTTCGGTCTCCGGACTGCTTTTTTCCATAACGAACGGCCTCCTCAATCAATGGCCGATATCGAGGCTTTACACTCGCAGCCAAAATCAAAGAAGGATTCGTCGTTGCGTCGGTAGGATGATATTGCTTGATGGTTTCAAAATCCCCTGTGTCGGCAACGACCGTTGTGAATTTTTTTAATTGTTCGAGTTGATTCATCAAAAAACCTTTTTTCCTGCGCTCTAATGATAGAGGATCGGAGAAAATAGGGCGATTTTTTTTTTCGGCAGAGAAACAACGGTCTGCCGCAATCCGTCGACGCAAAAATGGACGGCTTCCCCCTGCTCTAAAACCGTCAAAATTTTTGCCGTCAGCAATTCAGACAACTTGATGCGCATATTGCCTTCCAATACGACGCCCCTCTCGCATACTATTTCTTCCCCAAGCTGAACTTCGATCGGAAGCGTTTTGTCCGGAGGGGCAAGAAATCTATGTTTTGCCAGCGTCAAGTAAGCGCACGTTTCTGCTTCCCCGCGTATCACTTCCAAACGCAAAGATCCCTGGTGCGCTGCGCCATAAACCAGCCGCTCGAAGGCAAAGGCGCGCTCACCGTTTTCAATGCAGTCTCTTCTCCAAGCATCCGCCGTCCCGCAGCTCGCTGCGGCGCCGGCGCATATCCAGCATAAATATCGTTTAATTGCTCGTAGTTCCTGTATTTAAGGAGATAATGACGACGCCGATGACCGCCGTTACCAAAGCGCTCGAAGCAAATACCCAATTCTGCCAGGTGCTGCTTCGGCTTTCCGAAGCCATATCCGTAGTGCTCGTATCCGACTCTTCCACAGCCGTATCCTGCGCGGAAAGACTCGAAACGCTCAATAAAAGAGCGCAGCAAAGGATCATCTTTTTCACAAGTCCTCCGGATAAAGTTTTTCCCTTCCCTCTTTGAGGACAAGAAACTGCCAATATGTCCCCAGCCCCTTTTTTCCCAATACAATCTTTTGCAGATTTTCCCAAAGCGCTTTTTTCTCCCCCTCGGAATCAAGAGGCGCTTCAAGCCTTGCAAACCATTGCGCTAAAGGCTGTTTTTCCTCTTCGGATAATAAGGAAAATAAATGGTCGGCCACTTGCAAAGAACGGAACGCTTGCGTAAAAAGGCTTCGATGGTCGGGAAAATCCTTTTTGGACGCAGCTCCCGTTGCAATATAGGCCGTATTTCCCTTGATGAGCAAAAATTGCAGCATTTTCACCGTCCCGATCGGAGATTCCCGTGTGATTTCAATCAGCCTTCCCTCTCCGGCTCTTGCGGTAAAGGCGCCTAGGTCCCGCCAGATTGTCCCGGGCTCCTCTAACTGCATCGCCTTGGCGGCTCTTACATATTGTTTCAAGTTCACTTCGACCTCTTCCGTAGCCAGATTGAGAGACGGTCGAAATGAAGCAGACCCCTTGCCTAAAAAACCCATCCGAATACAGGCGGAACAGTTGCGGGGAACGGCGTATTCCCAGCCCTGCGGCGGATCAATCAAAGGCACGCCGCTCCCATGTACCCATAAAAAAGGAAAAAAGAAAAGAAAAAACCAATGAATGCTATGCACGAACATCACCCCTACGCAAAAATCCCTCCCTCTGAAAAAAAGTATATAGAGGACTTATACCAAAAGAAACAAATAATGTCCTATTTTAGCCGCGTGAAAGCTGTCGATAAATCGACGATCGTAAATGGCATAGTATTAAGTCAATACAATGCCATTTTACGATCATCGATTTTCGACGCTTTGACGCGCTCAAATAGGACATTATTTGTTT
>CAZZLR010000120.1:0-4086 GCA_964655045.1 uncultured bacterium
TCGACAGCTTTCACGCAGCTGAAATATGACATTATTTGTTTCTTTTGGTATAAGACAGGTTCTTGCGGTAAAATAGAATTTCCCCCTAAAGAGAAAAGAAAAAAGGGGGGAACATGCGGTATACTGTCGCTTTGTTTGGCGAATCGGAAAAAGGGCAGTTTCAAAAACCTTATATTATCCATGAACTGACGCAGCTGGTGGAATTCTTAGGCAATCCTCCTGAAGGAAGCCAAGGAATTTCCTGCGCCGTGCAAGCAATTCTCTATAAACGGGAAATCATCTATTTCCGGGTGGAAGAAGAGGGCTTCAGCAAGGAAGATTATTTCAACAGCCGCCGTTATCTTCTCAAGGCGCCAAAAATCCATGCTCTTTACCTGCCGGGAGTAGGCGATGGGGAGATTTTAGACGCCTTTCAGCCCCTCTGCGCGGAAAAACATACAATTTTATTGATGAGCCCGCAGGATCTACAAGATTTTTTAACCTCGTAGAGAAAAATAAGCCGGTTCCCAAAACACGGTTTGAATCGCTCGATGCAATTCCTCGTCCGTCATTACATCCGCCTGTTTTTCTTCCATGGCCTGCTTTGCGATCAGAAACGCCAGTTTTTGGGAAATCTCACGCACTCGTTCCGGAGGGGGGAAAAGGGGCGCACCCTCTTCCTGCAAGGCGGGAGCGAAAGCGCTCAAAGCCTCAGAGGAGGCTAAGAACATCCCATCCGTGACGCGTCGGATGCGCGCGGCTACAATAGCAAGACCCATAGCTGGGAAAATGTAATAATTGTTGCATTGGCCTATTTTATAAACGTTTCCCCGATAAGGAACGTCGGGAAACTGCGTTCCCGTCGCGATGCGCGCCCTCCCTTCCGTCCACTGAATTAAGTCGCTTGGGTGTGCTTCACAGTGGGAACTAGGGTTAGACAGCGGAAAGAGAATAGGCCTATGGCAAAATTGCGCCATCGTTCGAACGACTTTTTCCGTAAACGCGCCTGCCGATCCGGACACTCCGATCAATACCGTGGGTTTCACCTTTTCTATGACCTCTTCCAACAAAATCGGGCGGTTTCCGTCCATTCCTAAGGATTGCAAAGCCTTTAGCGATTTCGCATAAGGTTTTTGCGCATCCATTAAAGATCCGACCCCCTGATGCAGCAATCCCCTTCGGTCGAGCATCCAAATGCGCTCGCAAGTCGCTTGCGCTGCGAGCCCAGACCGTCCCATTTCCCCTGCAATTTCCGCCGCAATCCCGGTTCCCGCCGAACCGGCTCCGTAAATGACAAATCGTTGTTCTTGAAATTTTTCCCGATTGGCTCTTACGCCGGCTAAAATCCCTGCCAAAGCGACTGCAGCAGTGCCTTGGATATCATCATTGAACGTACAGCAAAAATCACGATATTTTTCTAAAAGGCGTCCCGCATTCTCTTTAGCAAAATCCTCCCATTGCAGAAGAACATTGGGATAGCGCTTGATGATTGCTTTGACAAAGCGGTCGACAAAATCCTCATATTCTTTCCCTCGCACTCTGCGATGCCTCCATCCAAAATAAAAGGGATCTTTCAACCTTTCTTCATTATCTGTCCCTGTATCTAAAATAACAGGGAGACAGACTCCGGGGAAAATCCCGCCGCAGGCGGTGTAGAGCGTTGTTTTCCCAATGGGAATCCCCATTCCTCCAATCCCTTGATCGCCCAGACCCAAAATCCTTTCCCCGTCGCTCACAACAATCACCTTCACGTCGGGCAATGCAATATTGGCCACCATTTCTTCCATCCGTTCTTGTTCCGGAAAAGAAATAAACAAGCCGCGCGCTCTACGATAAATCTCGCTGAATCTTTGGCAAGCAACCCCTACGGTAGGGGTATATAAAATAGGGAGCATCTCCTGAATGTGATTCGTCAGCAAGCGATAAAAGAGCGTTTCATTCCGATCTTGCAGTTCACGCAAAAAAATATGGCGGGACAGATCTTCCGTTTTCTTTTGGTATGCTTGATAAATCCTGGCTTCCTGCTGCTCTAGCGTTTCGACGGCCGCAGGAATCAGTCCATGGAGCCTCAACTCTGCTCTTTCCTCGTGAGAAAAAGCGGAACCTTTGTTCAGGATGGAATGTTCCAATACTTCTCTGCCTCGAAGGGGCGTCTTGCATACATGCTGCGAGAAAATCGTGTAATAATTCATTCGGGCTGCTCTACGGGTGGGTCATTTTTTTGGGGTCAACCGATCGATCGAACGCTTCGGCGCTTAAACATCCTGTCTTCACGCAAGCCTCTTTTAAAGAAATCCCCTCCTCATAAGCCATATGGGCGATTTTCGCACATTGATCATAACCGATTAGGGGGCTCAACGCCGTCACAAGCATCAGAGAGTCGCGTACATAGCGGTCTACTTGGGGTCGGTTTACTGTCAGACCGGCAATACAATATTTTTCGAACATCTGGCAAGAATCCTTCAGCAAAGAGATCGAGTGAAGCAGATTATAAATCATCACGGGTTTAAATACATTCAGTTCAAAGTTGCCTTGCGATCCAGCAAATCCAATCGCGGCATCATTTCCCATGACCTGCACGGCCACCATCGTCAGAGCCTCGCATTGCGTAGGGTTGACTTTTCCCGGCATGATAGAGGAGCCCGGTTCGTTTTCAGGCAAAATCAATTCATGCAGGCCGCAGCGGGGGCCGGATCCCAGCCATCGAATATCATTGGCAATCTTCATCAACGAGGCGGACAATCGTTTTAAAGCTCCGCTTACCGATACAATCTCATCATGAGCTGAAAGGGCAGCGAATTTATTTGGATGGGGACGAAAAGGCAATTCCGTCAGTTCTTCGATTTTTTGAGCCATCATCGCATCAAATCCGATTGGCGCATTGAGTCCGGTTCCCACGGCCGTTCCGCCGATTGCCAGATCGTAGAGCCCGTCGGCCTCCCGTTCGACCGCCTGCAAACTTCGTTCCAGCAAGGCGACGTAGCCAGAGAATTCTTGACTGAGCATTAAAGGCGTTGCATCCTGTAAATGCGTGCGGCCGATCTTAACAATCTCGGCAAACGCATGCTCTTTTTCTTTCAAACTGGCGATGAGGCGATTGAGAGAAGGGAGGAGAGCGCGCTGAATTTCAATAGCTGCGGCAATGTGCATTGCGCCGGGGAAAACGTCGTTGGAAGACTGGGATAAATTCACATGGTCATTGGGATGGATCGGGTCTTTGCTCCCCAGCTTCCCTCCCGCGATTTCAATGGCTCGGTTCGCGATGACTTCATTGACGTTCATATTCGTCTGCGTGCCGCTCCCCGTTTGCCAGACATGCAGAGGGAAGTGGGCATGTAAGCGTCCCGCGATGATCTCATCGCAGGCCTGTACAATTCTTTGCGCACGCTCAGGACTCAATCTTTGCAGCCGGGCATTCACGAGAGCCGCCGCCTTTTTAATCATGGCCAGCGCCGCAATGACTTCCTGCGGCATCAGATCTTTTCCTATAGAGAAATGTTCTAGAGAGCGCATGGTTTGCGCACCAAAGTACATAGAAGAAGGAACCCGTACGGGGCCCATGCTGTCTCTTTCTTCGCGCCACTCTTCCATTGCCACCCCCCCCTCTTTGTCATAAACGATCCGCTATGACCAAGTCAAAAACTTTCTCAACGCAAAAAAACCCCCTTGCTCAAAAATATAATATTAGATAACATAGCATTTCTAAAATGGAATCACACTTTAATTTAACAAATAAAGTGCATTATCAATACAACTAAGCAAGAAATGAGAAAAAAAAATATTTGGAACACTTTCCTTGGCAATTTTTTTGAGCATTACGACACGGCTTTATTCGGGCTTTTGTCCCCTTTTCTTGCGCCATTGATTTTTCCGGACCAAGAGCCGCTCATTGCTCTCATCCGCACTTATGCGATCATCCCTCTTGGGATGATTGCGCGTCCTTTGGGTTCCCTTATTTTTGGTTATATCGGCGATGTTCATGGCCGGCACAGGGCTCTTTTCGCCACTTTGTTGGGGATGGGGATTTTATCTTGCATGATTAGCTGTCTGCCCCTCTATGCGCAGATCGGCGCTATCGCCCCGGCCTTTTTTCTCATTGCCCGTTTG
>CAZZLR010000121.1:0-4086 GCA_964655045.1 uncultured bacterium
TTAGAAGGGCTGTCTCAAATGCCTCGAGAGTCAAAAAATCTAGATGGTTGGTCGGTTCATCTAGAAGAAGGACGTTGGGCTTTTCCAAAATGATAGAGAGAAGCATCAATCTTTTTCTTTGTCCCACGCTTAAAGAGGCAAAAGGACGATCGATGAGATCAGCTCCACCAAGGGCTGCTTTGTGCAGCTCGCGTCTTAGCTGTTCTTCTGATAGTTGAAATCGATTGGCAAAATAGTCCAATGGAGTTTGCTTCATCGGGAGTTCTTCAATTTCTTGGTCCAGACAGGCGATTTTTGCTGTTGGAGCTATTCGAATGTGTCCTTGCGTCAAAGGGATTTTCCCAGAGATACATTTTAGAAGCGTTGTCTTTCCTGCTCCGTTTGCCCCTGTTAAAACGATCCGATCCCCTTTATTCAAAAGCTTGCTAAAATGAGAGAACAAGACACGCTCACCAAAGGCCTTACTTACCTCTTCCAATTCGATCGCTACGCTCGAGGCGAGAGGCGTAGGTGTAAATCGCAATCCGGTAATGCTTTTGGGTCTCGGATGTTGAAGCGGATTGGCGTCACACTCTTCGAGCCTCGCTTTCAAAGCATCCAATCTTCTAGCCTCAGATTTTTGGTGATTCCCTCCTCGGTAGTCATAGGCCATGATATTTCTGTCAGATGGAGGTGGTGGCTTTCCTTTTGAAAACGTCATAGCCTTAATTTTTGTTTTCAGGGACTTTTTCTCTTCCTCTTGCGCTTCATATGCTTTGATCTGTCTTTCGATCAAGCGCTCGCGTTCTGCAAGATAAAAGTCGTAATCACCCCCATAGCTGGTCAATCGTCCATCTTTGATTTCGATCACATGGTTACAGGTTGCATTAATGAATTTTCGATCATGAGACACAATGACAGTGGCCCCCTCTCGAGAACTCAAAGTGTTCTCAAGCCATTGAAGCATCTCTGCATCTAGGTGGTTGGTGGGCTCATCGAGCAAAAGCAGGTCTGGATTCTCAATCAACGCCTTGGCCAGGGCAACCCGAACTCTCTGTCCGCTGCTCAAATTCGTCAATGGTACGTCTAAGAGATGCGCCTCTAGCTTGAGCCCGTCTAAAACCTTTTCGATCGGGATTCTCCTGTATCCTCCAAGATGTTCGTAGGTTTCATGGAGTTCGGCCCATTCTGATAGCTGTTCTTTTTCCAAGGCAATCGCTATTTTTCTCTCCAACTCGCTTAAATGACCTTTTTCGATAAAGTCACGCACAAGTGAAGTTGGATCTGATACAACGACCTCTTGCGGCAAAAAGCCAATAGTGAGATTTGGGGCGGTGCTGAGATTTCCCCCATCTGGCAAAATGGCTTTGCTTAAGAGTTTGAGCAGAGTGGTCTTTCCAGCGCCATTTTCTCCAATCAAAGCGAAAACATCACCTTGATTGATGGAGAGAGAAACATCCTCAAAAAGGGGATTTGGGCCAAAAGATTTAGAAAGATGTGAAAATTGAATGAGAAGTCGAGACATAAGTTTGATCCTTGGGTTTATAGTTGACGATTGGATTCAAACTTAAATTCTCACTGGATAGCACTCCTCAAAAGATTTATACTCTTAATTTTAACAGAAATTCGTCCCAGTTGCAAGCTTAAATTAAAATGCTGTATTTAAGGCATTTATAAAGAATTCCGGTCAAGACCAGTGCGTTTTGAAGAAGGACGTAAAAGAGAAAAAGGACTATTCTCTTTTCAATGGCAGAGCTGACTCATTTCATTATCAACTGTTTAAGCGCCTATTATCGGATAGGAGTGACTGCGCTTTCTCTACTTCCTGTAGGAGCGGATACGAATGCTTCGATTTATAAAGTCCAAGCAAGAGATCACAAAACGTATTTCGTAAAACTAAAGAGGGGTCATTTTAACGACGTCAACATTGCGGTTTTGGATCTACTACAAACGGCTGGAATTCAGCAACTCATCCCTCCAGTCAAAACGATAGAAGGCAAACAGATCCAGCGTGTGGAAGATTTCACGTTCATGGTCTATCCTTTTGTTGAAGGGCGAGATGGGTTTAGCCATTCTTTAACAGACGAGCAATGGATCTCCCTTGGTCGAGCATTAAGACAGGTGCATGAAATCGATGTGCCCTCATCCCTACAGACTCGCATCCGTCGAGAAGAATTTTCATCGAAGTGGCGAGATGCTGTGAGGTCTCTTTACGCCCATAGCGAGACAGTGTATCCTTCTGATGAGGTCGCTTTGAAATTATGGAAATTTCTTCAGGAAAATAGATCCACCATTCAAAAGTTAGCGGACCGCTCTGAACAACTCAGCCAAAAAGCTCGCAGCCAACCTTTCAAATTCGTTCTTTGCCATGCTGATATTCACGCCGGGAATGTATTGGTCGATGACAAGGAAGCCCTCTACATCGTTGATTGGGATGATCCAATCTTGGCGTCGAAAGAACGAGATCTCATGTTTATAGGCGGTGGAGTTGGAAACGTTTGGAATAAATCGCATGAAGAAAAGTTGTTTTACCAAGGCTATGGGGAGACTGACATCGATTGGACCCTTCTAGCCTACTACCGTTATGAGCGAATTGTAGAGGATATAGCTGTCTACAGCCAGGAATTGCTTTTCAAGCCTACGGAAGGCGCGGATAGGCTGGAAATGTATGGGCACTTTATGGACATGTTCGCTACAAATGGGGTTGTAGATATAGCGTTCGCAACTGACAAGCATGTGAAAAGACATTAGCCGAGACAATGAGACAAAAACTCTCTAATCTCTTTACGAATCTCGTCAAAGAACGCTTTACGCTCCTCTGAAGACCCGTTGAAATATGGCTCATTTATTTCTTTTGGGAGCGGTGGGTTGACGTATCCATGATCCATAAAGCTCGTGTGGGTGGATCCCTTGTAATAGCGCACTTTGTGACCCGCTTGAAGCATTTGTTCTAGGGCTCCTGTGTTTCGATGGTAAGCCTCTCGTTCTTCAGCAAATAAAAAGAAGATGGGGTATTGACTGTTTGAGGGGAAGGCAAACCGAGTGGTCTCCATAAGAACCAAACATTCTCTGATGTCTTTCCCATCTTGACGGTAAAGAAGAGATCGCCGGGTATCCTTTTCAACCATATCAAGAGAGCGATTCACCCAGAATAGCAGAGAATTTGCCCCTAACGAATGCCCTATAAAACCAATTCGATTGAGATCAATTTTTCTGCGGAACAGGGGTTCTTCCTGTTGCTTTAGCCATTCAAAGACATACAGAAGATTATCGATGACTTTAGCATTTCTTGAGCAGCTTCTACTCTCCCAAAATGGCGGTCCTTCAGCATCGCCTTTCAGGTCATGCTGTATTGAAATAACGACATATCCATGAGACGCCAGGTCTTCTGCCAAAAAAGCATAGTCGGTCATTGCGACGCAGCTTGCATGATTTAAAAAGATCACGGGAGAGTGGTTGCCATCGAAATGGGAGAGGTCGGTTGGCATGGCATACACTTTCACAGGAAGTGGGTGAAAGGGCCCGAGATAGGCTCTTTCTTCGAATATCTTCTGGTGCTCTAGATGAGCTCCTATTTTCTTGGGAAAATAGATTTGGATAGGGATCAGTCGTCCTGTTGGGAATTGCAAGTCCTTACGATAGGGATCCTCAAGATCGTAGCGAATTGTGCCTACTTGGTGATCCCCAGTAGGAATAGGTAAACTAGTCTTCATGCAGTCTTCCTGATACCGAGTCTTTTTCTCGAAGAGCATCTTCCAAAACGTTAGCAATTAGCAAATTAGAAGATAAAATTTCTTCGAAAGACATACGCTTGTCCAGCATGAGATGACGAACTGCAAACCAATATTTAAAATACTCAAAATGAGGCAAGTAGTCTGATTTGGACATTCCTTTTAGGATTTTTATCCCTTCCTCCATTGTGATTGGCAAGTCGTTGGCAATGTACTCTGCATATCCTTCTTCTTTCCATAGAGCTCCAAAAGAGGTAAGACTACCCTTGTCAAAATAGGCCATTTTGGCCTTGAAAAACCACTTATTTTCGACCATCACGTGAGTTAATTCATGAGCAAGAACGCTTGACAAAGGCCGTGCGTGGCCCAAATGATT
>CAZZLR010000122.1:0-4077 GCA_964655045.1 uncultured bacterium
GATATAAATCGAGCTCCTGCGCAAAGGCCGCCGCAATCATGCATTCTTTTCCCCAATCCGATTGCTTTTCTTCCCAACTCAGAGGAGGAAATGCGCTGGTGAGATTTTGCAAATGCCTGTCTTGCAGCTGGCAATTGACGCGCGGATCGATCTGGTCCGATACGCGGTAGCAAGAGCCGGCCAGCCCAAGAAGGACGAGAAGAAGAAAACACCTATTCATCGTCAATCGTTTTTATCAACTCCACGGCCTCATTATAGTTCTGCTCAAGGAAAGGTGTTCCCGCTAAGTCGCGGAAGAAGTTTTCCTGATCGGCAGTGAGCCTGCGCATATCGTCGATCGAATTGGTAATATAAGGTCTGAGGAAGATCACGATATTTTGCGTGGACACCGTGCTATTTTGTTGGGAAAACGCCGCGCCGATGATGGGGAGCCCCCCTAAGCAAGGAATGCCTTGATTGACCTTGGTGTTGGAATTGTTGACAAATCCGCTGAGGACCAAAAAGTTTCGGTCAGGGACATGGACGGTGGTCTGCATGGTCGTTTTGCTCGTGATAATGCCATTGGCCGTTTGCGATTGGAAATTAAGCTGGCTTTGTCCCGTGATATCGGTGGCCGTTTGAGAACGATCCAGACTGATATCCAGCGTGACAATATCGGAGTTGCCTAGAACGGGGGTAATGGTAAGGTTGACGCCAATATCGCGATATTCAATGTTGGAAGTCAGAATCGTCGCCCCTGTCGTCGTGTTGTTGACGAAAGACCCTGTGAAAGGAATGTTCGAGCCGGAAAAAATGGAAGAAGTCTGCCCGTCTTGGCCGAGCAGCTTCGTCGAAGTAATGATCGATGTCTCTGTATCGGCTTGTAAAGCGGTGAGTAAGGAACCGATTGTCAAAAAGGTGTTTCCATTATGTTTAATCACCTCTCCAATGACGCCCAAATCAAATCCGGACACCGGAGGAATATTGCCAATAGGAGTAGGCGGAGCCGGCGGCGTTAGCCCTGAAAGTTTTTGGACAAACTGATCGAGCTGCGGGTTTTGCTGGTTAATTCCCGGCGTCGTGTTGAACATGCTGGCGCCGAACCGATTGTTGAAATTATAGTTGCCGCCCCACTCCAGGCCAAAAAGAAGAGCGTTGGAAAGAGTGGTTTCAATCACCAAAATCTCAATGAACACCTGTTTTAAGGGAATATCGAGGTTTTTAATCAGCTCCTTCAGCCGTGTCAAAGTGTCTTGATCCCCTGAAATAAGAAGGGAGTTGGTTACGTTGAGCCATTGCACGGAGTTGATCGAATTCAAAAGATTTTGATTTACGCTGGTCCCTGTCTGCAATAAATCTTTGGAGATTTGTTTTAAGGCAGCCTGGATTTCATCTCCCTTATGAAACTGGAGTTTGTAGACCAAAAAGCTCGTGTTATCGATCCCCTGAATCGGAGACTCTGCCGCCGGCGCCGCAATCTTCCCCGTGGCATTTGAAGGGACGTCAAATGCTTTCGCCAATTCTTCGAGCTGCTTGAGAGCTTTGGGCGTTCCCGTAAAAACTAACGACTGGCTGGCCGCCACATAACGCATTGAGCTGATCGCCGAAAAAAGTTCAGGGTCCGTTAATCCGCTGGATCGAAGGTTGCCGGCAAAATCATTCAAGAGCTTTTCTAAATCCATGGCGGGAACGGCGGTCGGCTTGTATAAATAAAAATTGCTTTGGCCTGCTTGCATCGGTTTTTCGGGCTCTGTGGGAGCGGGAGCTAACGACGAAACGTCGAATTGTTCTACGATCCCTTGCACTTTTTTGAGGGCGCTCTCCGTTCCTGTAAAAAGCAGGGAATGGGTCTCCTTCACATACTTCATGGAATTCAACGCGGCAAGGAACTCGCTGTCGGCCGTTTTGCCCGCTTTGAGATTTGCAGTCATTGTTTTAATAGAACTGACGATCTCGGCTCCTCCGGCGGCTTTGAGCTTGTATAAAAGGAAAGTGGTCTGCCCTATGTGCTGGATCGGCGCATGTTCTCTAGGAGGCGTATCGACCTCTTTGAGAAGCGACTGAATTTTTTGAATCGCATCGGGGCTCCCCGTGAAAATAAGAGAATTTGTGGTCTCCACATATTTCATCCCTTCGATCGCCGAAAGGAAAGAGCGGTCGGCAAGGCCCGCCTTTTTTAAATTCGCAGCGAGATCCCGCAGAGATTTTTCCAGCTGCATCGCCGCCTGGTGCTGCGGCTTATAGAGGAAAAAACTACTGCTGGGCGCTTCCGGCTCAGCACGCGGATAATCATATTCCGCAATGAGTACTTTGAGCTCTTCAATCGCATTCGGATCGCCTGTCAAGAGAAGAGAGTTCGTTTCCTTCACATAACGGATCTTTTCGATGGCCGAAAGAACTTTTTCATCCTTCACATCGCTTGCTTTTAAGGTTTTTGCCAATCGCTGCAGGTCTTCTTCCACCACTTCCCCGGAAGCCGCTTGCAATTTATAGATGAAATAAGCGGGCTTGGCAGGAACTTCTGAGCGCGTCTCTAAGGTGCCGATCAAACCTTCAAGCCTTTTTAAGGAGATGGGATCCCCCGTAAAAAGGAGAGAGTTAGTCGCTTGGATATATTTCATGCTTTCTAGAGTACGTACAAAGGCAGGATCATGATAATTGTCTGATTTCAAGTCATGCGTAATTTCCCGAATCGATTTGACAAGGTATTCTCCCTTGTGCTGCATCGGTTTATAAATAAAAAACTGGTTGCTCAAAGGGATTGCAGCGCCCTCTCCCGGAATATCAAGAGTCGCTAGGAATTCTTTAATTTTTTCCAGAGACTGAGGAGAGCCGACAAATGTGATGGAATGAGTTTCCGCAATGAGTTTCGCAGAGCGCATGACGGAGATCAAGTCCCCTTCCGGAAGCCCTGAATCTTGTAAATTTTTTGCGATCTTGATCAGCCCCGAAAGGATTTCGTCGCCGGAACGGTGCAGCGTCTTATAAACAAAAATGTTTTCCCCCTTGAGTTTGGCTTGGGAGGCGATCTCCTTTTTCGGCGGCACATCTAAATTTTGCAGCAAGGCGAGCGTCTGATCAATGAGCTCTCCTGTAGAAACGATGAAAATTTCATTGATTGCGAGCTGGGGAACAAGAAGAAAGGGATTGCCTCTGGCAAAAGGAGCCATGATCCGGTTGCAAAGATCGATGAGGTATTCGGGATGGTTATGAACGGCTGTATAGGCCCGGACGCTCAGCTGATTATGGGGAGAATCGAGAATCTCGATGAGCGCCGCCACCTTATTGACGCTGGCTGTGACATCGGTCAAAATAATTTGCTTTGTTTCCGGAAGCACCTCTAGCAAGGCGCCGCGGGAAATCATGGGACGGATAATCCCTGCTATCGATTCGGCATTGACATTGGATGCACGAAAAATCCGCGTGACGATGGGAGCTCCTTTTTCTTCTCCTTTTTTCGTAACCAAGGTGGCCATTTGGACGATGTCCGGTGTTTGATGAATGACGAGGCTGTTTCCCTGCTCGAGCAAAGAAAGTCCGTGGATGCGCAAAACCTGCAATAGCGTAGCCATGACATTATCCGAAGTAATGGGGGCATCCGAGACTACGGAAACGCTAAATCCAAGATCCGCTTCATTAAAGATGAAGTTTACATTGCAGATTTTGCTTGCAAATCGCAAGTACTCGACCATGGAGATGGTATTGTAATTGATCGTATATCCCTCTTCTTCAGACCTGGGAACGGCTTCTTCCGTTTTTCGTACGGATGAGGCCATTGCAAAGGGAACAGGATCTTCTTCGGCAAAAAGAAGAGAACAGGCGAAAAGAGTGTAGACAAGGGGAAATTTCTTTATATAATCAATCATACATCCTTTTTCGGATCGTAAATTACCATGACGTTTTATGCAATATTTCCTATTCCTCGGAGAACTTCTCTAAGGAGGTGGAAGGGAGTATATGGGTTACGCCAATGAATTTCAACGTTATACCCAAACAACCCGAAAAGTTTGTGTTTAAACGCCAATTTTTCAGGTTGTTTGGGTATGTTCCTCATCATAAAGGCAGGGGGAAAATAGGCTCTCTCGCCTTTAGGCGAGA
>CAZZLR010000123.1:0-4031 GCA_964655045.1 uncultured bacterium
AATCATAATCAGATGAAGCGCGTTCATGAGCTGGCGTTTGTATTCGTGAAAGCGCTTGATCTGCATGTCAAAAAGGGCTTCGAGAGGAAAAGAAGAGGGAGGGGAAAGAATACGGCCGGTTCCATCGCGGAGAGGGTTATGCGCTAAAAGAAACGTGCGCAAAGCTTCTTTATTTTTTTTCTTAATGGCAAAAAACTCTTTTTGACTCTCCGGATCTTGAGCAAAAGAAGCGAGCTTTTCAATTTGAGAAAAGTCGGTGATCCAACCACGTCCGATTCTTTGAGAAATAAACTCGGCAAGAAAAGGATTTGCGTGTAAAAGCCAGCGTCTTTGCGCTACGCCGTTTGTGATGGCTAGGAATTTATGGGGGTAAAATTCTGCAAAATCTTTAAAAAGTCTCTCCTTGAGAATTTTTGTATGAATCTTGGCGACGCCATTGACTTTATGAGAACCAACCATAGCTAGATGCGCCATCCGCATCTGTCCATTTTCTAAAATGGAAACGCGTCGTACTTTTTCTTCATCTCCCGGATATTTTTTACGAATTGCATCGCAAAATTGTTGATTGAGTCTTTGTACAATGCGGTACTGACGGGGCAGGAGTTTTTCCATCCGTGTTTCCCGCCATTCTTCAAGAGCTTCCTTTAAAATGGTATGGTTCGTATAGCTGCAGCATGCTTGGCAAGTTTCCCAAGCATCGTTCCAAGAAAAATCGTAGTTTTTCGTAAGGGTTCGTACGATTTCCGCGATCATCAAGGCCGGATGGGTATCATTGATTTGGATGCGCACTTTATCTGCAAGAAGATCGAGGTTTCCAAAAACGCGTACCGTTCGCCGCAAGATGTCTTGCAAAGAGGCCGATACGAGAAGAAATTCCTGCTTCAGACGGATCCTTTTTCCTAGTTCATGATTGTCATTAGGGTAGAGAACGTCGGTGAGAGCCGTATTTTCCGCAGCTTGTTCGAAGAATCCCGCGTTGAAGCGCTGCAATTGAAAATTGCGGGGGCTTTCTTTTGTCGACCATAATCGGAGGGAAACTACCGAATAATCCGAATCTTCCTTATAGCCGATGATGGGCGTCTCAAAAGGAATGGCGCGCACTTCTTCCGCCCCTTCTAAAAAATCGACATCGTCGCCGCGCTTGTTTTGTTTGCTGACGGGACGCCCTTGAAAATATACGCTCGCTGCATGAACGTCCCTTCTTTGTTCCCATGGATCTTCGCGCAGCAGCCATGCGTCGGGTTTTTCTACCTGCGTTTTATTCCAGATTTCTTGTTCGAAGATACCATATTGATACCTCAGGCCATATCCTCTGGCAGGATATTGCAGAGTGGCTAAAGAATCAAGGAAGCAAGATGCAAGGCGGCCGAGTCCGCCGTTGCCCAACCCCGCTTCGCTTTCGCAAAGTAAAATATCGGGAAAGAAACGGCCTAATTTTGCTGTGATCGAGCGGGCAAGGGGAAGCGCTCCCAAGTTGAGGACATTATTGTTTAACCATCGCCCGGGCAGATATTCCAGGGATAAGAAAAAGGCCATGCGTACCTTTTTGTGCTCAAAGGTTTGATTAGCCGCTGTCCAATTGATCATGATTTCTTCGCGCAACGCCAAGCTAATCGCATAATAGAGCTGCTCTGTCGTTGCTTCTTCCGAAGTGCGCCCGAAGGAGGTGATGACAATGTGGCGGATTTTTTGTACGAGGGTATCTGCGAGCGCTTCTGCATGATCCATGGCCTTCTTATGAAAGAAGAGGACAATTTTTGCAAGCCATGCTCTTGCGATAGAGATCGCTTATACCAAAATAACTTGAAAAGGGGGGGGCGTTTAGGCCGGCTTTTCAAGTTGTTTAGATAAGTAATACCAAAAGAAACAAATAATGTCATATTTGTTTCTTTTGGTATAATGAGGATCAGAGGCGGGAAGCGAGCCGAAACTCTTCGGTAGAGGAAAAGACTTGGGTCGAAAGCCGCATGATTCCTACTAGATTCGCCATGAGCATGAGGATGATGGCTGCATCCGACAGGCTCCAAATAATATTGACTTGCATGATATTACTGAGGGGAATCAATGCGATAAATGCGATCCTGAACCAGCGTCCCTTTTCTGCGCCAATCAGAAATCCGAGCGCTTTTTCGCCGCAATACGCCCAGGCTAGGATTGTTGTATAGGCAAAGAGGAACAGAGCCGCGGTGACGATATGCCCTCCTAAAGAGGATTGGATTCCTTGGGAGAAGGCGTATGTAACCATGTTCGTGCTTTGTAGACCGGGTATCTGCCATGCGCCGGTAACCATCAGAACCAGGCCTGTTGTCATACAGATCAGCATGACGAGAAACGGCGTCAGCAGGGTGGCCATTCCATCGGAAGCGGGGTGTTTGGAGCGCGTACTGGACTGGATGATGGGAACAATGCCTGTTCCTGCGTCGGTGGCGAAAATGCCTCGGTCAAATCCCGTTGTCATTGCCTTGAACACGCCTGCGCCCAGAGTTCCTCCTAGAACGGAGGAAAACCCGAAGGCATGGTCGCACATGGTTTTGAGCGCAGGAAGAATTTTTGCAGAATTGAGGGCAAGAACCAAGCAGGCGCATCCTAAATACATGAGAGCCATAAACGGGACAATGAACGAAGCGAACCAGGCGATGCGCTGAATGCCGCCGAGGAGAACAACCCCCACTAAGGCCGTGATCGCCAGGCTGCAATAGAGGGGATCGAGACCCATTTTGTGCAGAGGCAAGGTAACCGAGTTAATTTGGGCGAAGTTTCCAACTGTAATGGCTCCAAAAATGGTAAAAATGGCAAAGAGAGAAGCCGTTTTTTTCATTCCGAGACCATCCCTGAGATAATACATCGGCCCCCCGACATATTCTCCGCTGCTTGTTTTATGGCGATACTTAACGCCAAGGACGCAGCTTGCGTATTGAATGATCGCGCCGAAAAACGCCATGACCCACATCCAGATGAGAGCGCCTGGCCCTCCCGTTGCAATGGCAACGGCCATCCCCGAGATATTTCCTGTGCCAAAATTTCCGGCTAGGATGGACGTAATCGCCCCAAAACGGCTAATGCTGCCTTCTTTTCCATCTTCCTTGCCAAGGAGAACGGACAAGCTGTGCTTGAGGTGGGTGATTTGTAAACATTTCAACTTTACAGTCAGATACATCCCTGCGATGACGATCGAAGGGAACACAAAAAATAGGGTGAAGTGGTGGTTGAACAGTTCAATTAAAATTTTTACCATTGGAAAATTTCTCCTCTCTGTTTTCCGATTGGTGGCAAATTGTAGCAAATCTGAGATTTTTTTGACATACCCGAACAACCCGAACAACCCGAACAACCTGAAAGATTTGCGCGGAGGCAGCCTTTTTATACCAAAAGCAACAAATAATGTCATATTTGTTGCTTTTGGTATTAGGTTGTTTGGGTCTATATTCGACAGCCCCTCTTTAGAAAAAGAGGGAGAGGATGGAGAAAATTAGGATGGAGAGGAGGGCGCATAGGGGGATGGTTACGATCCAGGATAAAAGAATTTCTCGCAGCGTTTTGATGTTTATGGTGCGCAGCCCCTGGACGAAGCCCACTCCGAATACAGCGCCTACGAGAGCGTGGGTGGTGGAAATAGGCATCCCCCATTTTGAGGCGAGGAGGATCGTAGCCGCCGCGCCGAACTCCGCCGCAAATCCCCTCGAGGGGGTGAGTTCGGTGATTTTTTTTCCTATGGTTTCGATGACACGCCATCCCCAGGTGGCAAGTCCTAGAACAATGCCGGCGCCCCCAAGGCTCAATAGCCAAAGCGGAGTTTTTTCATGGGCTAGGAAGAGTTCTGCTTTTAAAATACCAAACACTGCGGCCGCGGGACCTGTGGCATTGGATACATCGTTGGCCCCATGGGCGAAGGCGACGAGGCAAGCGCTGAGGATTTGCAGGGGGGCAAATATTTTTTCCGCACCGTTATGAGACGATGTTTCCGCGGGGAGGGTCGTTCCTTGAACGGTCAAAAGCGGAACCGGAAAGAGTTTGTCGATGAAGAAAACAAA
>CAZZLR010000124.1:0-4026 GCA_964655045.1 uncultured bacterium
TTTGAGAGAGAGTATACACTAAATATTTTTTAAAATGTGGGTGACTTCAAGCCCTAAAGGGATGGGATGAATCTCGTCCGCTTGTTAAAATGAAGCGGTACGCTCCCCAAAGCGCTGCTTCATCATTCATCACAATCGAAACGGGGATCGTCTTCAATAAAGAATGAAAACGCCCTTTATTTAGAAAAGCAGGTAAAAAAAAGCGAATCGCCGAAGAATGAGCCCCTAAACGAACCAGGGGACCTCCGATATAAATTCCCCCTAAAGACAAAAATTTGAGCGCGCAATTGCCGGCTTCGGCGCCAAAGCAAGAAAAAAACAGCTCCACGGCCTTGACGCATGCGGCGTCTGTTCCCTGCAACCCCTGTTCCGAAATGACCCGGGAAGGATCTCCCCCTTGCAATGCGTCCGATAAACGAGGACAAAGGGGATAACGCCCCGTGTCGATCAAAAAACGAAAAAGAGAAAAAAGGGCAGAACCTGACGCCACTTTTTCCCAAGAAACATGTCCGAAACGAGATCGTAAGTAGAGAAGCAAGTCAATTTCTTCATCATTTTGAGGAGAAAAATCGCTATGCCCTCCCTCTCCGGCAAAAGGACGATGCCGCTTTCCATCCCAAAATAGTCCAGCTTCTCCCAATCCGGTGCCCGCAATGATGACAGCTTGATTTTTTTTCTGTCCGGGGACTCCTTTTTGGAGAAGACAAAAATCTTCGGATCGAAGCATCGATAATCCATAGGCACTCGCTTCAAGATCATTCAAAAGAACAACCCGGGAAATAGAAAAGCGCTCGCTGAGATTTTGCGCATCAATACACCATGGAAGATTGGTCGCCATGCATGTCCCTTCGCTGACAGGGCCTGCAATCCCCAAACAAGCGGCGATAGGCATCTTTGTTTCTGTACGCAGGAACTCTTGAAGGATTGCTTCAGGTCCCGAAAAAGAAGCGTTGAGAAATTTTTGTCCCCTTTTTTTTATTCCCCCTTCAAAAAAAGCAAGGCGCGTATGCGTCGCCCCCACATCTCCTGCTAAAATCAAAACCTCTTTCCGCATCGCAAACAGCCCTCTTTCACACCAACAATTTCTTTTTCTTTGACAGATAGGCCTTTTCTTTTCATCCTTAGAGTTACAACCACCAAGGAGCTTCTCATGAATCAAACCAATGCACCCGCACCCGCAGATGCAGCGAAAAAAAAAGCAGCCCTAGAGCTTGCCGTTTCCCATATCCAAAAACAATTTGGGGAAGGGGCGATCATGGCTTTGGGAAAACATTCCGCAACACATGGAATCAGCGTTATCAAATCGGGAGCTTTATCCCTTGATTTAGCTCTCGGTATCGGCGGCGTTCCCCGTGGCAGAATCATTGAAATCTATGGCCCGGAATCTTCCGGAAAATCAACGCTGGCGACTCACATTGTGGCCAATGCACAAAAAACGGGAGGTCTTGCAGCTTATATTGATGCAGAGCATGCGCTCGATCCAGCCTATGCGGCTAAAATCGGCGTCAATATCAACGACCTCATGATCTCGCAGCCAGATAATGGAGAAGAAGCACTCAATATCGCCGAAATGCTCGCGCGATCGAATGCAGTCGACGTCATTGTCATCGACTCCGTAGCCGCTCTTGTTCCTAAATCGGAACTAGAAGGGGAAATCGGCGACCAGCATATGGGGTTGCAAGCGCGGATGATGTCGCAGGCGCTCAGGAAACTGACAGCAACGCTTTCCAAAAGCAATACATGCGCCATTTTCATCAACCAAATCCGAGATAAAATCGGCGTGATGTTTGGCAACCCGGAAACGACTACAGGGGGAAAAGCTCTGAAGTTTTATGCTTCGATCCGCATGGATATCCGCCGCATAGCCGGCTTAAAAGGAGCGGATGGCGCCAACGACATTGGCTCTCGGGTTCGGGTGAAAATCGTAAAAAACAAATGCGCGCCCCCGTTCCACTCCGCGGAATTCGACATCCTCTTCAATGAAGGCATTTCCCATATCGGATCTCTCATCGATATCGGAGTTGACACAGGAATCATCGATAAAAAAGGAACGTGGTTCAGTTATCAATCTCATCGCCTTGGACAAGGCAGAGAAGCCGCTAGAGATGAGCTGAAAAACAATCAGAAAATGGCCGAGGAAATCGAAAAAGCAATCTATGAAAAAATTGCGTCCGGTTTCACTCTCCCCAAAAAAAGCTCAGCTTCCGCAGGCAACTCTTAACTTTAAAAAAAACAGATTGAGAGGGGTTCGAAGCCCCTCCCAAATCAATACAATCCCAGGCCTGAAGACCTGAGTCTCCACACTTTGGTATCAAAGTTGTCTATATCTATTTCCATTTCCAATACAAGCAACCCTGAGCCCTTCATAAAACTCCTGAAACGGCAAGGTCCAGAGCCCAAGCCGTTTCAACGTTTCTTGAAAAAAAACGGATTCCCGCTCAAAAAGAGCGACCGCTTCAGCTTTGCCCAAAAAAGCCAAAACATTGACGCCCCGCGCCCCGTCCTGATCTTGATCTTCTAAATCATCGGCAATCTGAAAAGCCATCCCCAAATGGCGCCCCGCCCTTTTGACTTCTCCCAGAAGATGGCTATCTCCCCCGCCGAAAAGCCAGCCAAAAGCAAAAGACACTTCGAATAAGGAAGCCGTTTTCTGCAAGATCACCCGTTCGATCGTTTCCCACGTTGCATCCGGCGGAAAAAGGTCGAGAAACTGCCCATGCGTCGCTCCACTCATTCCGGCGGAAAAGCTCGCCGTCTCCAAAGCCAAGGAAGCCGCCTCATCCGCCTTTTGCTCTGCAAAAGGGAGTAGACGCATGATCGTCCGGTTGCGGTGAATCGTTCCATACCCCTCGGCAATTAAAGTATAACTTGCAAGAATCGCCTCCGCTTCGCTAAATGCCGTATGCAGCGAAGGCTTCCCCCTGCGCATCGCGTCATTGTCCATGCAGGGGAGATCGTCTGCAATCAAAGAAGCCGTATGGAAAAACTCAACGCCAAACGCCGAAGGCATCGCATCGCCTTGCTTCCCTAAAGCATCCGCTGTCATCAAAACAATCAAAGGACGCAGCCTCTTTCCTCCGCACAGAAGGGCATACTCGCACGCGTCGCGCAGCCGGCTTTTCGCGCCAAATCGAGCAATTTCTTGTTTCAGAGCATCCTCGAATTTCTGACGATAGCGCTCAAGAAACATAAAAAGATCCAGCCAAAGGAAGGGGTCTAGAATCGATTTTAAACGCGTTTTGAGAAGAAACCGAACTTTGGGGCGGAATGGTTCCGCGAACGTCTAAAAGAGGCCCCAGAACGCTGTCTTTACCTATCAGGGTTCCTGGATTCAATACGCAGTTGCAGCCAATTTGCACGCGATCGCCAACAATCGCGCCTAATTTCTTTAAACCCGTCTTCGTTTTTTCTTCGGAAAAAGAGACGCTGACCTCTTTGCGGTCGAGACGGAGGTTGGCGCATTTTACGCCAGCCCCCAAGTTTGCAAAAGAGCCGATGATAGAATCTCCTACATAGCTAAAATGCGTCGCGGCGGCCGAATCTAGCAAAATAGCATTTTTAATTTCTGCACTGTGCCCTATGGCGCAGTAATCTCCGCAAAGAACGGGACCGCGCAAATAAGCTCCATGGCGCACTACGCAGCCGCTTCCCAGCACGCAAGGTCCTTGAATCATGACTCCCGGCTCTAAAATTGTTCCGGGTCCAATCGAAATCAAATCTTCCCTTTCCAAGTAAACGCCACGGGGAATCGTGATCCCAATCGAAAACACATAATTTTGCAAATAAGCGTCGAGGCGTATTAGAGGAGCCCACAAGGGATCTTTCTCTTGCCAAAGAGCCTTATGAGCAAAACGGTCTAAAGAAAAATAATCTTCCTGATGCAACATCGTCTTTTCAGTGTACCGAAAACGGCTGTTCTTTGGAAAAGGTTTTGAACATTTCCACAAAGGAGGAAGAAGAGAAATATATATATATACTACTTCTTCTTCTTCTGTCTCTGTGGGAATGTTCATAACCCCCCCTTTT
>CAZZLR010000125.1:0-4020 GCA_964655045.1 uncultured bacterium
TTGAGAAAGAAAGCTTTTTCAATCAAACTTTTCATGATTCTAGCAACTCATAAGCATATTGATAAAAGGTTTCATCAGAGTTCTTCATCTGTTCTCTGAGCTGTTGACGCCAATTGGGCATCTGGAGTTTTGATTTGAGGCGGATCGCAGCGATTTTATCAAAGAGCGAAGGGGATTGGTCGAGCTTTTCCAGAAGTTCGGGAAGGGTTAATTGGGGATAATCGCCGTGCCAACGAAGACAGGCGTCCATTTTTTCTTCATGAGGCAGGTCGTCTACTAGAGGCGCGATCAATCGGAAAATCCGAGTGTCGCAAGTTTTTTCCAGACTTTCGATGGCATGGGAGTGGGTTTTTTGGTTGCGGCTATGCAATGCGCGCACAAGAAGATCGGGATCTTCGATAGAGCCAGCCGCACCCAATAAATGAATGATGGAATCGATGACGGAGCGATACCCGGAAAGCAGGGCGTCTTGCAGCACTTCTAAATCATAGAGGGGATATTGCGCTTGAATCGTATGGCCGAAATAAAAATAAAAGTAAGCCCTTTCGATCTCAAGATCGAGGATGTCGATGAGATTGGCCTGTAGTTGAGGCGCAGAGAGGCGTCCTAAAATTTTCCCCGCTAAAATCCGCGCTCGTTCCGGTAAAGAAATATCTTTTGTGATTGCTAGAAGCAGGGGAACGATCTTCAGCCCCATTTGGATAATGACCATTTCCGTTTTCCTCCTCTCGCCGGGACGAAAATGGATGCCGGCAAGGAGCATGTCTTTGACTGTTGTGGAGTCGGAAATTTTTCCTAAAGCGTCGATGAGGGAAAGTCGAAACAGACCGTCTCGGGAGGCTTCCAGCTCCTCAATGAGCCGAGGGGCGTGGCGGCTGAAGTCTTTAGAGGCGACTCGGGCAATGCAGCGGGCGGCAGCCTGTTTGACGAGGAGCGCGTCGTGCGCTAAAAAAGGAAGCGCCTTTTCTCCGGATTCGAGCGTACCATCTTCTGCAAGAAGGTCGAGCGCAGTGCTGATTTCATCGATCCTATGGGACTTGAGCATGAGATCCGTTTTCTTCGCAGCGATGGTTTGATTGAGAGAGGTGTAGTCGGGAGAAGCATGGGAGAGCGGCTTTTTCAGGGTTAAGATGGCGGAGGCGCGCAGAACGGGATCGGGATGGTCGAGATCTTCTTCGGCTTGTTCCGGAATTAAAAGACCCCTTTTTGCCAAGTAATAGTTGGCACGTTTTGATAGTTCCGGAGACTTTTCATGATCCACCCATTGGCGAACCGTTTCGATCACGCGTGAGGCGTCGGCAAAGGAGCTTGCGTCCAGCAGACGGAGGAACTGAATGCGGGCTAGCGTTCCCAATTTTTTTCCTGCATGCAGGATTTCGGGAAGAAGAGAAGGATCTCCCAGCTCTAGCAGGGCGTCGATTGCTAAAAGACGCATTTCTTCCAAAGGAGATTCCAACGCGTTCAGAATGTCGGCCTCGGCCTCTTTCTTATCGCGTCGCGTCATGAAACCAAGCCAATCTTTTAATTTCCGATCAAAGTGAATCGCATTTTCCTTGAGGTTGCTCAGAATAGCTTTGGAATAGATCCATCGAATCGTCCCGGCCAGGGCAAGGGCGCAAAGGGTGAGGAAAAATCCCAGCCAATGGGTTCCGCTTTGGATGGCCAGGATCAAGAGGGCGCTCAAAAACATCCCCGTATGCTCGAAGAACGAATCATTGATGATCCGCACTTTGGATTTTAACTTTGATGGAACGGCATTGGACAAAAGGTTGAAGCAATTGTCCTCGATGGTGAAAAGGACGCCGTCGCAGGCAATCAGCGCTAAGACGGGAAAAATAACTCCGTCGCCGAAAAACCAACCTACATATACGGAAAGAAAAAAGAGCGGCGTGATCAAAATGGCGTTATTGATGCCCGCTCTCCGGACGAAGCGGCTATAGAGGAAAAACCCGACGAGAATATTGCCGAGGGAGATGAGGGCTCTGCATTTGCCTAAAAATTCAGCTAATTCCCCGTCGGCTCCGGAAAATTTCCGGCCGAAGGCGGCCATATAGTTGAACTCAGTTACGGTGAGAAGAAATTGAATAAAGAGGCTGAGGAGGAGTAGGACGATGGTGAAACGGGAAGTCAGAATGAGCCGAACGATCGAAGCAAACGAATCTCTATTTCCGGAAAAAGCGCCCTCGGCATTGTCGTCGTGGACGGCATCGGATTTTTTTGCAATCCTTCTTGCTTCGAAAAGTCCGCTCAGAATGGAAAGAGCGGCGATCCAAAGGAGCCCGAAGACGCCGATCTTATCGTATAGAAGATTAATCGCCGCGCCTCCGATCATTGCGCCGAAGAAGTAGGCGGCGCTATAGATGGAGTACACCCTTTTGGCGTCCTGCAGATCATGGTATTGGTCGGCAAACGTCCAAGAGACCGTGAGCATTACGACAAAAAACATGCGCGATGCGATTTTCATGGCATACCAAAAGACGTCGGGGGGATTGCAGACGAATAAAATGGCGGAACCAACGCATAGAAGAGCCCCGATGCTCATGACTTGCGTGAGAATCTTATAAGGACTTGTGATGCGTAAACAGTAGAGGATTAGGGAAGAAGTGCAAATCATCCCTAAAGCGATGAACATGTAGGTGAAGGGGAGGAAGTCGGATCCGATTTTTTCTAAGAAAAGGCTGTCCGATAATGTATCGAACGTGGCGCTGCCAAAGGCCCAGAACATAGCCAATCGTGCAAAACGAAGGGCGCGCGTTCCTTCTCCTGCATGGAGGCCAAAGACTTTTCTAAAAAATTTTTGCAATTCCTATTCCCCTCCTAGGTAGACCTACATTGTAAAATAATCGATCTTTTTTCTATAGTCCGAATTAATGAAAATAGAAGATTTGCATATAGGATTTGTTGGGTTCGGTCATATGGCGGGGATTCTGGTTCGAGCCATAGAAGCTGCGAGGCTCATCAGCCGTTCCCGGATTGTGTTTCATCGGCGCAATAGCGCTTTAATCCATAGCACGCAGGAAGCTTATGGGATTACTTCTTCCGGTTTAGAGGCCTTGGCAGCGCGCAGCGATTTGATTTTCGTTTGCGTGCGTCCCGAACAAATTGAGCCGGTTCTAAAAGGACTTAGGGGTTTGGATCTCAGTGGGAAAACGCTTGTTTCCATTTTGGCCGGGATAGAAATGGCCGACTTTGAAAATGTTTTGGGTGCTGTTTCCGTGGCAAGGGCTATGCCCAACGCGGGACTTGCTGTCGGAGAGGGATTGACTACTCTTTCTTTTAACGATAAGGTGGACGGCGAGGCGCGGAGCCATGTGAATATTTTATTTCGAAGCATGGGGAGAACGGTAGAGCTTCCTGAAAAATTCATGGATTTAGCGACGGGGATGGCAGGGAGTGGTCCTGCCTTTGTATTTGCTTTGATCGAGTCTTTGGCGCGTCTTGGGGAAAAAGAGGGGGTCGCCTACGAGACGGCCTTGATTATGGCGTCCCAGACTTTCTTAGGGGCGGCTCGGGTTCTTTTGGAAAGCAAGATCTCCATTGCCGAAGAGATGCGGAAAATTGCGATTCCCGGGGGGACGACCGAGGCGGGTTTAAAAGTGTTGGAGAATCTCGAGCTGGGGGCGCGTCTTCAGGCCGTGGTTCTTGCGGCAAGAGACCGAGCGCAACAGCTGCGCTCTTCCAAATAATGCCAAAAGCAACAAAAAAGCACCGCAAATCGACAGCTTTCACGCAGCTGAAATATGATATTATTTGTTGCTTTTGGTATTATTCTTTGCGATTGGTATGAAAAACGTTCAAAAAGAATGACTGTGTATTGCATGGAATGAGCCTATCTCACTAATCTGCTAATCCAAAAAACTATTAATGTGATCAAACGTCAAAAACCCTTTTCGGTAACGCGCTCTTCTTTTCCAGCGCACGGTCAACCGCCTTTCCCGGTTCTTTTCGTCTATAGATCCATGGAAAAATTGTCCATCTCAATAATTTATCCCAGGGACGCGAGAAAACCTGCCCGTTTAC
>CAZZLR010000126.1:0-3963 GCA_964655045.1 uncultured bacterium
AAAAATGAGCCCTATATCACTTTATTTTTGCAAGTGCCTCTTAAGGGCGGGGTTTCCCGCCTCGGGATCAAACTATCGACAGAACCTTATACCAAGGGAAACAAGTAATGTCATATTTGAGCGCGTCAAAGCGTCGAAAATCGATGTTCGAAAATATTTCCCACAAAAGAGATCAGCTATTTTCCAGCGCTTTTTTGATATAAATTCGATTTGCATACACATAATCGCCGACGGAGACCACGGTATACAGAGCTGCGATCGAAGCAAAAAAGAGACTGATTTGCCGAAATACATCTAAAGGAAGAATCCCCATTGTATAAGGGATCATGAGGAGCAGAATAATGAAAGCGACGGCGGCCTGAATCACCGCCTTGACTTTTCCACTGAAGCGCGCCGCCAAGGCCACCCCCTTCAGCGCACAAAGAGTGCGCAGCGTGCTGATGAACAGATCCCGATAGAAAAAGATTAAAACCAGAAGAAGAGGCAGCTGCACGACGCCCTGAGTAAAGGTAAGAAAAAGAGAAATATGAGTGATACTGTCCGCCATCGGATCGAGCACCTTGCCAAGATCCGTCACCTGATTTTTTCTGCGCGCCCAGAAACCGTCGAACCAGTCGGAGTATTCGCAAATGAGAAGTAAGAAAAGGAGAATATAAGGGAGAGCAATCCAAGAGATCCCAAGCCGTTCCCTTTCCAAATAAAGAAGAGGAAACAGAGGACTAATCAAAACGCGCAGCAGCGTGAAACAGTGGGCTATGTTCATCTTATCTCGGGGAGAGTATCAAAAACACTTTAAACTTGTAAAGCCAGTTGTCCGCATGCCGCTGCAATATCTTTACCCTTAGTATAGCGCCATGTCGTATTGATTCCTTTTTTTTCAAGAATCTGTCGGAAGGCTACGATCCTCTCTTTTTCCGGACGCTGCAGCTTCAGCCCTTCAACAGGATTATACGGGATCAAATTTACAGTACATTGCCTTTGGCGCAAAAGTTCCGCAAGCTCTTCCGCATGCTCTACGCCGTCATTCAATCCTGCCAAAAGGGTATATTCATAAGTAATATCCCTTTTCGTCAATTCCGCATAGCGCTCCATCGCCGCCAAGACCTCTGTGAGTTCATAGCGCCGCGCGTAAGGAATAATTTTTTTTCGAACATGTTGATTGGGCGCATGAAGCGAAAGAACTAAATTCACTTTGAGCGGCTCTTGCGCCAAACGCAAAATCCCTTCCACAACACCCACGGTGGAAATCGTGATCCTTCTTTGGGAAATATTTAGAGCTTCGGGAGAACAAAAAATGCGGATCGCGGCCGTAACCGCTTCATAATTTTCCATCGGCTCGCCCATTCCCATAAAGACGATATGAGACACCCTTTCCCCCTTAGAGTAGAGCATCCGATCGATATGGAGCACCTGTTCTACAATTTCGGCTGTGCTAAGAGGACGCTTCAACCCCTGTTTGCCGGAAGCGCAAAACGCGCAGCGCGCAGGACAGCCTACTTGGCAAGAAACGCAAACGGTACGCCGTCCTTCTGAAAGGATCAAAACAGACTCCACTTTCTGTCCATCCGGAAGCTCCCAAAGAAATTTTTCCGTTTCTCGATCCTCGGAGACAAGCGAGCGCGTCTGTTTTAAAAGAGGAAAGACAAAAGAAGCGGAGAGTTTTTGACGCAGCTCTTTGCTCAAAGAAGTCATAGCCTCGAAAGAAAGAACCCTTCTAGCGTAAATCCAATCAAAGACTTGTGCCGCGCGGAAAGGTTTTTCCCCGTGACGATCCATCCACTCTTTCACCCCTTCCAAGGGCATTCCACAAATTTCTTGCATCATGGGGAATAGAATACCATACTTTAAACTATCCCGCTAACGTTTTTCATCCTTGTTTTTTAAAAAGACCTTTGCCATGGTGCAATTCATGAGCCGGATGCGATTTGCCAACTCTTTTCTCCATGGAATAGAAAGATTTTATAACCAATTCATCCTGTGGGGCTCCCGTTTGCAAAGCATCTTCATTCTCTATATGCGCGCCACCTGGGGGCATCAGCTTTTCTTGATTGGCAAGGGAAAACTCGAACACATGGACGCAACCGTCCATCTGTTCGAAAGCCTTGGCTTCGCTCATCCCGTGTTTCTGGCTCAATGGGTTGGCATCACAGAGCTGATTTGCGGCCTTTTGCTTTTTTTGGGATTCGCCTCCAGGCTCGCCGCAATTTCCGTCCTTTGCATCATGACGGCGGCCTTAGCGACAGCGCACGCCCATTCCCTCAACCGCCTCCAATTTTTACTCGATCCTTTTCTTCTCACCGCGCAAGCGCCTTATCCTTTTTTAATCATGGCCTTTCTCGTCTTGGCCTTTGGTCCCGGCCGCGTTTCCATAGACGCCTGGCTGAAACGCTGGTCGGAAAGACAAGTAAAATACTGACATTTAAGGTCTGTTTCCGTAGACTCTAAAGGAACAAAACAGGTTCCTTTATGTCTAATTCAGCTCCCATCCAAGAAAACCTCAAGCCCATTGTCGCCCTCTGTAAAAGAAGAGGTTTGATTTATCCGGGTTCCGAAATCTATGGCGGTTTTGCCAACACTTATTCCTTTGGACCCTATGGAGCAGAGCTCAAGAAGAATATTAAAGATCTCTGGTGGACAACGTTTGTGCGCAACCGGTCGGACATGGTGGGTCTCGACGGGCCGATTCTACTGCATCCGAGAGCCTGGGAAGCCTCCGGCCACCTTGCCGGATTCAACGACGCTTTGATCGACTGCAAAGCATGCAAAGGACGCTTTCGCTGCGATCATTTGATTGAAGAAGCGTTGCATCAAAACGCAGACGGCCTTTCCTTAGACGCCATGACCGCCCTAGTGCGCAAGGAAGGTGTGCGATGTCCCACGTGCGGTGCGCAAGATTTCACGGATGCGCGCGTCTTTAATTTGATGTTTCATACGAGCATGAGTAAAACAGGAGGCGAGGGCTCAACCGCTTATTTGCGTCCGGAAACGGCGCAGGCGATCTTTCTTGATTTTAAAAACATCCTCAACACCATGCGTGTCAAAATCCCCTTTGGGGTTGCGCAAATCGGCAAGGCGTTCCGCAATGAGATCACTCCGGGGAATTTTATTTTCCGCGTCGTGGAATTCGAGCAAATGGAAATCGAGTATTTCATTCGCGAAGCTGCTTGGGAAAAAACATTTGACGAGTGGCTCCTTGCAATGCGCGATTGGTGCCGCCTCATCGGATTAAACCCATCGCGAGTGCATGAGAAAGAGCATCCCAAAGACCAGCTCTCTCATTATTCCAAAAGGACGGTCGATCTGGTCTATGATTTTCCTTTTGGAACTTCGGAGCTCTACGGTCTTGCTTACCGAACCGATTTTGATCTGCGCCGCCACGCTGAATTTTCGGGGGAATCTCTCGATTACACAGATCCGGAGACGCGGGAAAAATTCATTCCCCATGTGATCGAGCCCACTTTTGGAGTAGAGAGAACGCTGCTGGCGATTCTTTGCGATGCCTATGAGGAAGAGGTTTTAGACAATGGGGAAACACGCACGGTGCTGCACCTAGCGCCTCAAATCGCTCCCGTGAAAATAGCTGTATTCCCCTTGATGAAAAAAGAGCCCCTCGCCAATAAAGCGCGCGAGGTCTTTACCATGCTCCGGAAAATCTGGGTATGCGAATATGATGAATCGGGAGCGATTGGAAAACGGTATCGCAGACAAGATGAGCTAGGGACTCCTTATTGCATCACGATCGATTTTGACACCTTGGAAAAAGACAATACCGTCACTCTTAGGAACCGAGATTCCATGGAGCAAACAAGAGTGCCCGTCGATCAGCTCGTACACACGTTGTCTGAAAAACTAAAATAATCAAAGCGGCAGGCATTAGAGAGAAGGTTCTCGCGTCGGCCTACTCCTATTTTTGAACCTCCCCATGGATAAATCCAGGGGATTCCTGACGAACAGCTAAGCCGC
>CAZZLR010000127.1:0-3916 GCA_964655045.1 uncultured bacterium
TACCATATTCAGAAGAATTTTTCCTTCCCCAAGCCAAGAACCTGAAGAAAAAATAAAAGAATGTGTGAAAGGGGTGTTTTCCATTAGAACATGAACCTTCTACTATATATGCTCTGAAGCAAGCCTAATGCCGCCATAGTTGTCAGGAGAGAACTTCCCCCGTAGGTGAGCAAAATCAATGGCACACCTGAAATTGGCAGCAAAGCGCACATCATCGCACAGTTGATTAACACATGCATGGCGAGGTACGAAGAAAGCCCCACCGCTAGGAAACGGCCAAAAGGGTCCCTTGCCTTAGCCGCCACCTGAAAACTAAAATAAATCAAAGCGTAAAAAAGAAATAGCAAGAATACGATCCCCACAAAGCCAAACTCCTCGCCAAAGGCGGCGAATACAGAATCGGTGTGCGCTGTCGGCAGCCATTTTTTTCCGGCGAACTCGCTTTTTTTCCAGCCCGTGCCTGTCAGCCCCCCAATCGCAATCGCCGTTTCCGCCGCCCTCTGATGATACGTATTGGGGTTCAATCGTTCATATTGATATTCTTTCAAGACGGACGTGAAATAAGGACGCATGGTTTCATGAGGAAGAATTTTTAGAAAAAAAGAGGCGACAATGCATAAACCGCAAAGAGCGCTGATGGATCCAATGCGGATAAAACTTCTATGAATCCCCCCTACATATCCCATACTTAGAGCAATGGGAAGCAGAACCAAAGCCGTTCCCAAATCAGGTTGCTTCAAGATCAAGAAAAATGGAAGCCCCGCAATCATCATCATCTGCAACGCTGCGCCTATAGTTCCCACGGCCGCCCCCTTGCGCTCAAGAAACCAGCTCAGGGCGATAATGACAATTAATTTTGCTTGTTCAGAGGGCTGAACGCTGGCCACATGGGGGATTTTATACCAACGATGCACATTTTGAATGGGACTGACGAAAAAAAGACCCGCCAGAAGGAAGATCGCTCCGACATAAAGAAGAGGGCTCCACGCTCTGAGGCGTCTATAATCAAAAAGCGCCATCAGTACAAAAAGGGTCCAGCCCAAGCAGCACCAGCGTAGCTGCGTTTTTACAAGAGGAGTCCAAAACGAGGCTCCCTCTCCTTCCGCAAGATCGCCCGTCATGGAAGAAATAATGCAAAGCCCGATCGTCATAAGGCATAAAAGGATCGGTACAATGCGAAAATCAATGCGAAAAAGCATTTTTTTTTAGTATTCTCTTCTTCTATGAGAATATATGACTCCCCTTTTAGGATCATGAGAATTCACCTCGATTCTACGGAATCGACGCAGATCTATGCCAAGAAACATCAAGAAGATTTTGTCAAAGAGGCTCTGACTTGCATCAGCGCAGAAGAACAAACCCAAGGATATGGAAGGCAAAAAAGACGCTGGATTTCTCCCAAGGGGGTCAATCTCTACGCTACCTTAGCCTTTCGTCTCCCTTCGGATACCGTTTTTCTCTCTTGTCTTGCGATTTTGCTAGCCCGTTCTCTGAGCACCCTTTTAGAGAAAAAAGGATTGCATCCTCATGTAAAGTGGCCCAATGACGTGTTGATCCAAGGGAAAAAGATGGCCGGGATTCTCTGCGAGACCGAAGAAAAGCAAGAAAGTGTATTCCCAAACGACTTTTCAGGTTGTTTGGGTATACAGGTGTTTTTGGGAATCGGCATCAATGTCAATATGACAGCAGACGACTGCGCCGCGATTGACCAGCCGGCCACATCCCTCCTCCAAGAAACGGGGCATCCCTGGGATAAACAGGCTCTTTTGCAAGAACTGCTCGAGCAATTTACCAACGACTTGAGGAGGTGTCTGCAAAGTGAGGCTTCGTAGACACCCTCTGAGCCATACTCTGCGCAATCAGTCGCTCAAATATGACATTATTTGTTTCTTTTGGTATAAATCATCCAACCACGAGAGCTTTCGCGCTGACCTAAACGCCAACTTTTCAGGTTGTTTGAGTATATAATGTAGGACGCTGGCGTTTGACTTCGTCGAATTGACGCGCAAGCTCCAAAACCTCGGTTTCGGAACACGTCCCGCTGTAGATTTTTAATCGAATCGCTTCCCGCTTCTGCATCCAATGCCTCTCGAGAATTTTTTGCACGGTCTCCTTAAAGCAGATTTCCATTTTCTCCCGATTGACCCTTTTTTGCAGGACCTCAGCGAGGAAAATCCTTTGTTCCGCCTGATCTAAGCCGATGGCCAGCGTTAACAGATCGCGTGGCGCCTTATTTTGAGCTGCCTCCATGTATTTTGTATACAATGTCTTTCCCACCTGGGTTCGAAAATGTTCGGGGCAAAGATTCCACCTGGCAAGCTCTACAATTTCAGGAGCCGTTTCTCCCATTAAAAATAACCAACGAAGCAAATCGGCTTCCAAGACTCGGTCCGGATCCACCGAAAAGGCGGAGACGCTTGCAAATCGTTTGATATGCACTTGAGGAATCTCTCCTTCCAAAGCGCCTAGCATTGCCTCCGGCGTCTGCGTGAGCTTGGCGAGTTTTTTCAAACTCTCATGAACCATCAAAGGATGGTCCCAGGCGCGAATTCTCTGCGCAATATTTTGCACCAACCCATTTTTCCCCGCGGGCGATTGCAAGTCGGCCGACTGAGAAAAATAGCCCACCAGGAACGAAAGATAATCTCTGCTCCCGTCGAGAAGGTTCTGCCAGCTTTGAGGCCCCTTTTCCTGCAAAACAAGATCAGGATCGCTGTTTTCCGGCAGAGACACTACGCGCACCTCTACTCCCTCTTTTTGGAAAAAGTCGCCGATCTTAATAGAAGCTTCCTGTCCCGCTTTATCTCCATCAAGAGCTAAAAACACTTCCCGCACACCGAGATGCAGAAGCTCTTTAACCATCTCTTCTCCGAAAGCGGTGCCCTGGCCTGCTACCGTCCAATCGAATCCCTCATGGATCAAACGGAGCGCATCAATTTGCCCTTCAACAATGAGCGCACGCCGATCTTTAGCAATTCTTTTGCGCGAATAACTCAATCCGAATAAAACCTTTGATTTCTTAAAAAGAGGAGTCTCCGGAGTATTGATGTATTTTCCTCCAAATGTTTCCGCTTTATATTTTCTGGCGGAAAACCCGATGACGGCCCCTACTGCATCCCGAATCGGGATGGTAATCCGATCCGCAAAAAATTCCCTTCCTTTAGATATCCCCAAAGAACCGGAAAAGTCGGCGTTGCAATCGTTCAATCCCGAGACTTTGGCTCCGTCTGAACGCCCGTTCTTCAGGTTGTGTGGATATAAGAGTCCTGCATTTTCCAAAATGTCCCGCGAGATTTTGGCAGCGCTCATCACCTTCAAGAATAGCGAAGGGGCTTTGGGAGCCAGCCCTATTTCGAAAGCGCGGATGAATTCAAGATCAACGCCTCGGCTATACAAATAGTCGAGTGCGACGTGTCCTTCGGCCGAGTGCAATAAGTAAAACTGATAAAATCGGCAAGCTGTTTCCAATGCTTCCTTTAACAAGAGCTTCGACGGTCCTTTGGGACGGCCATCCTCTTGCGCCTCTTCCATTTGTACATGGAAACGCTCTGCCAGGCTCTCAACGGCCTCGCTAAAGCTCATTTTTAAATGGGTCATCAGAAATTGAATCGCGTCCCCATGGGCGCCGCAGCCGAAACAATGGTAGTGGCTCTCTCCCCTTTGCATCATGAAAGAGGGGGTTTTTTCTTCATGAAAAGGGCAAAGCGCTTTCAGCGTCGACCCGGAACGCTGCCATTTTAAATAAGGAGCGATCACTTCGGCAAGATCGATCCTCGATCGCAACTGTTCTAAAGATTCTCTTGAAAATGCGCCCATTGCTTTTGATCCACTCACTCCAAACAACTTGCAAAGCTTTTTTGAGTATAATACCAAAAGAAACAAATAATGTCATATTTCAGCTGCGTGAAAGCTGTCG
>CAZZLR010000128.1:0-3862 GCA_964655045.1 uncultured bacterium
AGGCTTTTCGAATGGCGAGCTCTCATCCCGCCCCTGAAGGGGCAGGTTTTCTCGCGTCCCTGGGATAAAGCTGAAATATGACATTATTTGTTTCTTTTGGTATTACTCAGGAATCACGGAAATGCTGGGATGTACCCGCTTTTTCAAAATCTGCTGCATTGCGGAAAGGGTGGATCCTCTAGAGGAATGGCATGTCGTGCACGACCCCTCATAAGCAATCCGTAATTCTCCGGTTTCTCTCAAGCCCAGAATCTTCACACCGCCCGCATCGAGTTCAATATATGGACGAATTTCTTTATCGATCACTTCTTCAATCACAGCCATTTTTTGAGCCGCCGGCCAACCATCCCACCCGGGAAGCCCCCCCGGAACCCCTTCCGCATCCCACTCAATCGGCGTAACGTCATAATCGGAAGCGGCATAAGGAATATCCACACACTGGCGCACGGCCGACTCCATCGCGGCGATCACCTGGCTTAAGGCCGCGGAAGCCTCCTTCGGAAATGCAGGAATATCTTGACGATCGCGCAAATGACGCTCCAAAAGATCGGCGGAAATTCGGGAAGCCTGATCATAGTTTTTTCTGAGAGCCAATTCGCAAAAACCTTCCGCTGCGGCAATCAATGCAATAGAGCCGAAAGCTTGGAACCGAGCATCTGCGATCACCCCATCCGCCTCATCCACAAGCCAATAAAGACACAATTTCCCTTCACGCCCTGTGACAAGGCGCATTCCTTTCTCCTTGGCTCGGGCGTCCGTAAAAAAGCCCGCATATAGCCAACGACCTGCCCTATCTCGAATTTTTTTACTGAATAAATCTTTTGGGCGCATCAAAAAAGATCCTCCGAAACACGCTGCAGCTGCCGCACAGTTTCTTGTACAATCGAAACCATTTCCAAAACCTCTGCCTCCGTCGTCATTCTCGATAAAGAAAAACTCAAAGCCGATTCTCCCGGAAGACCGCTTGCAGCAAGAAGATTCGATAGATGCTGGCAACGGAGTCCCCCTCGATTCGGATGCACTCCTTTGCGGCGCAGCAAATAATCCAAAGATTCCCAATGAACCCTTGGAAAAGCAATCGCAACAGTATTCGGCAGGCGCAGCGAGTCCTTAAAAAGGACAGAAGAGCCCGGGATTTTTTCTTCGATCTGCGTCTCAAAGAGATCGCGTAAACGGGCCGTTTCTAATCCCATGCTATCCAAGGCAACGGATGCTAATCCCGCTGAGGCGCTTAAGGCCGCCAAAGAAGGAATGTCTGTGCCGCGTCCGAGGAGAAAGGGAAAAAGAGGTCGTTGCTTTCTTGCGAAAACGGCGCCGGAACCGGGCACGCTATGCAAACATTCCCCTCCAAAGCTCAAATAATCAATTCCCGAAGAGGCAAAGAGAAGAGCCATATTCCCTATGAAATAGGAGGCGTCCGCATGGAGAGGAACCCCTTTTGCCTGCGCAAGAGCCGCCACCTCCTCAACGGGCTGCACGACCCCCGTCAACCCTTGCGCCATAGAAATAGAAATCAAGGCCGTGCGAGGGGTGATCAATTCCGAAAGTTTTGCAATATCCACCTTTCCCAAAGAATCCACAGGAGCAATCTTTACAAAACAACCCAGCTCCTCGTAGCGCTGCATAGTTTGCAAAAGAGGCGCATCTTCAATACAAGAAACAATCCATTGCGTTTTCCCCTCTTTTCTTGCAGAAGAAAGATAAATCGTATTCAAAATTTGCCCAATCGCCTCAGATCCCGAAGATGCAAAAGAAAAGGTATCCTCCGGCGAAGCTCCTACTAAATCAAAAAGAGGGCGGGTCAGCGTCTCTATCGAAGCGCCGTAATCATCGGGCGTTTCAAGATACACATTCATCCGTTCAATCGCGCTCGCACAAGGGCGCGCCGCCGTGTGGTGGTCGAAAGCTATTGTTCTTTTATCCATTGTCCTTGGCAATATGTATAAATCATCGGCTCTCCCGTCGCGATCTCGAGATGCGCTACCTCTTGAGGACTCAAACACTCCAACTCCATCACAATCCCTCGTAGAGAATTGCCGTGAGCTGCCACAAAAACATGATTCCCCTTCGCAAGGAAGGGGAGAATCTCCCTGTTAAAAAAGGGAACGCTCCGCGCCACCGTCATGGCCAGGCTTTCCCCTCCCGGAGGGCATCCCTCATAGCTGCGGCGCCAATACTGCACCTTTTCCGCTCCAAAGCGCTGCGCTGTCTCCGCTTTATTCAAGCCTTGAAGATCTCCGTACATCCGCTCATTGAGCTCCCATGCCGTATACACGGGAAAAATTTTTTGAAGCGCCTCTTCTCCGCAAATATGATACCAGCCGCCGCTTGGCTCGGAACGATTGTGATAAAATCGAGGAACTTTGCCGCTTGCATGACGTAAAAGCGCTAAGCTCGCCGTCATTTGAGCGCGGACTAAAGTGGAGGTGAAGACGACGTCGATCGGCATGTGGCGGATCTGCTCGCCGCCTGCGATCGACTCTTCTATCCCCTTCATACTCAAAGGAATATCAACCCATCCTGTAAAAAGATTGCTTTGGTTCCAGAGGGACTGCCCATGGCGCATTAAAATCAGCTTTGCGCTTTTTTCTACTCTACCCATAGAGTAAATTCTATCAGATGGATGAAAAATAGGCGATGAATTATACTTCCCCTCCTATGGAAAAGAAAAGATTGAGCAAAGCCTTGGCCGCTGCGGGCGTGGCCTCCCGCAGAGCTTGCGAGGAGTTAATTTTCGCAGGAAGAGTCCAAGTCAACGGCACGACCGTGCTGATTCCCCAAACGTTGATCGATTGGGCTACAGACCGCATCGCCATCGATGGAGAATCGATTCGAGGCGAGGAACAAAAAGCCTACTACATGCTGAATAAACCGGCCGGATATATCTGTTCGAGCATCCGTCCGGGGAAAAAAGCTATCGTCCTCGACCTATTCCCCAACGAGCAGAAACGGCTGTTCACCGTGGGACGGTTGGACAAAGAAAGTCAAGGGTTGATCCTTGTTACCAATGATGGCTGCTTCGCCAATCAAGTGATTCACCCCTCCGCGCGTATTATCAAAGAGTATCTTTTAAAAACCGTGCAGGAAATTCGTGCGGAGGAGCTGGAAACCTTATCCGAAGGAGCGCGTGTGGACGATCGGTGGATACGTCCCGTATCGGTCACGAAAGTGCGCAGAGGAACGGTACGCATTTGCGTGAAAGAAGGAAGGAAACACGAAGTGAGGATTCTCGCAGAAAGAGCTTCCCTTGACGTCATCGAGCTCACCCGTATTCGAATTGGAGGCCTTGTCCTCGGTTCCCTTCCTCAAGGAAAATTCCGCTCCCTGTCTCAAAGAGATAAGGAGTTGATTTTCGGCCGCTGATGGATGCAACTTCAGTCTTACAAGGTCTTACGCTTCTCCTTGGATTTTATCTAGCCTGGAGCATTGGGGCCAATGATGTAGCCAACGCCATGGGGACTTCCGTGGGCTCAAAGGCGTTGACCTTAAAACGCGCCGTATTGATCGCAGCAGTTCTTGAATTCTCCGGAGCTCTTCTTGCCGGAGCAGACGTCTCTGAAACGATCCGGCATGGGGTCGTCGATCCCGCCCTTTTCATTGCGGAACCTCTTGTTTTTGTCTTGGGGATGATGAGCGCGCTTCTTGCGACAGGCATTCTTCTCCAGACAGCTTCTTACCTCGGCCTTCCTATTTCCGCTACCCACTCGATCGTAGGCGCCCTAACCGGATTCGGCATCGCCGCAAAGGGGGTGCAAGCCATTCAATGGGTCAGTCTCGGAGAAATTGGGGTAAGTTGGATTGTTTCCCCTCTCCTCAGCGGCGGGGTCGCCGCCTTCATTTTTTTTCTTATAGAAAAAAAGAT